>DAIRED010000024.1:0-14750 GCA_036795795.1 Thermoplasmatota archaeon
CAGAGAAACAAATCATTTCACGGTTTCTTCTACTCATCCACATTCTTCTTCTTCAAAACGTATAGATACACCATCGAGCCGTACATCCTCTTCTCGCTTTCCATCCCCAGCTCGGGCACCTTGGCCAGTATCGGCTCAGGCTCCCTGTCGATGTGCGTGTAACCCGCGACTCGAGCCGACCCCGACATCAGCGCGTGAACGGGCCTGTACGACTTCTTCTTCGGCGGGCCGGTGTCCAGCAGGGCGAAAGTGCCTCCTGGCGCGAGTATCCGTGCAGCCTCTCGGACGAACGCCTCGGGGTCCGGGACCGTCGTCAGGGTGAATGTGGCTATGACCTTTGGGACGCTCCCGTCCGCGAGCGGCAGGCGTTCCAGGTCTCCCAGGACGGCGACGGTCCCGGGCGCCCTGCCCGAGGCCTTGACCAGCATCTTGCGCGAGATGTCGACGGCGACCGGCACGCCGCCCTTCTCGAGAACCCACGGCAGTATCGCGCCAGTCCCAGTCCCGAGGTCGACGACGACGTCACCCGCGTGTATTTCGAGTGCGTCGACGGCCATGCGGCGCCAGCGCTCCTGCGCCTTCCCCCCGGAAGAGTCAACGACGTCGTACCAGCGGCTCCACGAGTCGTATCGCCGGGCGACCTTCTCCTTCTTGGCCTGGCCGCTGGCGTCGTTCGCGCGGCCGCCCTCCGCCTTGGCGCGCCCGCAATCGTCCCGGTCCGCGTCCTCGCCCGCCGTCACGCTGGCTTTGATGGCCTGCGTGGGTAAAAATCTTTGCAAAGATATTTATACGCTAGCACGGTTCGAGATGAGGGGTAAGCCATGCTGACTTGTTTCGTGCTCGTCAACGTCGAGGCGAAGAAGGAGAACGAGGTGTACGACCTTCTCATGAAGTGCGCAGAGGTCGAGGGCGTCCGCGAGGTGTTCGGCGAGTACGACCTCATCGTGCGGGTCGAGGCGAGGAATCTCAAGGAGCTGCGCAAGGTAATCATCGACAAGATCCGCAGCATCCCCGGCGTGCTGGCCACGACGACCCTGGTGACGGCGGAATGACCGACGCCTACGACGCGAAGGCCATAGAGTCCAAGTGGCAGGACCAGTGGGATGCGCTCGGCGTCAACAAGTTCAAGTGGCCCGACAAGAGGCCGATTTATTCGATAGATGTCCCTCCGCGCTATGCCAACGCCGCCCTGCATCTCGGCCACGCCACGTCTTACTCTCACATCGACTTCCGCGCCAGGTACAAGCGGATGCGCGGCTTCAACGTCTTCAACCCGCTCTGCGCGGACACGAACGGGATGCCAATCGAAATCGCCGTGGAGAAGCGCAACAACATCACCAAGAAATCGCTGCCTCGACAGGAATACCTGAAGTTATGCACCCAGTTCGCCAACGAGAACATCGGCGCGATGACGAAGCAGTTCAAGGCGCTGGGGCATTCTTTTGACAAGGACCTCTTCTACCAGACCGATTCCCCCGCATACAGGAAGATAACGCAGATTACATTCCTCCGATTGCTGCAGCGTGGCCTCGTCTATAAGGGCACGGCGCCCGTCATCTGGTGCCCGACGTGCATCACCGCCATCGCCGACCCGGAGATGGAGCACCGGACCAGGACCACGATGCTCAACACGATAAAATTCACCGAATCAGTCTCCGGGAAGGCGGTGGAGATAGCCACGACACGCCCGGAGCTCCTCTGTACTTGCCAGCTCGTCGCCGTGCACCCCGAGGATTCGCGCTATTCGGACCTCGTTGGGAAAGAAATCCTTACCCCGGTCTACAAGCGCCCGGTGAAGGTCGTCGCCGACGCCAGCGTCGACAAGGAGTTCGGCACCGGCGTCGTGATGATATGCAGCGTCGGCGACACCGGCGACCTGGAATGGATATACCGGTACGGCCTCAAATTCGAGAAGGGCATCGACGAGGAGGGCAAGATGACCGAGCTGGCAGGAAAGCTGGCCGGGATGCCCGTCACAGATGCAAAGAAGGCGATAACCGAGGAGATGAAAACGACAGGAGAGCTTCTCCGTCAAGAGCCGCTGGAGCAGAACGTCGGCACGTGCTGGCGCTGCCACCAGCCCACCGAGTTCCTCCAGAAGACGCAATGGTTCCTCAAGACGCTCGATTTCAAGTCTGACGTCCTCGCCGCGTCGAAGACGATGGACTGGCACCCCAAGCACATGGAGCAGCGCCTGATAAACTGGGTGGAGTCCCTCAACCGCGACTGGGTGATATCCAGGCAGAGGCTCTTCGCCACCCCGATTCCGGTCTGGGAATGCGAGAAGTGCCGCAGGGTCGTTCCAGCCACCGAGGGTCAGTGCTACGTCGACCCGACGAGGGACAAGCCCCCCGTGGCCGCATGCCCCGAATGCGGCGGTGCGCTGAAGGGCTGCGAGGAGGTGTTCGACACGTGGATGGACTCGTCGATTTCACCTCTCTACAACAGCTTCTGGCTGCGCGACGAGGAGAAGTTCAAGGCGCTCTACCCGATGTCGGTAAGGTGTCAGGCGCATGAGATTATCCGCACCTGGACGTTCTACACTATCCTCCGCTGCCTCCAGATAACCGGTGAGAGGCCCTGGGGGGAGACGATGATTTCTGGATTCATAATGGCTCCAGACGGCACGCCTATGCACACGTCGCTCGGCAACGTCGTCGACCCCGTGCCCCTGCTGGACCAGTACGGCGCGGACGCGATGCGCTACTTCGCGGCAACCTGCACGCTCGGCGTGGACCAGGCATTCCAGGTCAAGGAGGTCGTCCACGGCCAGAAGCTCTGCAACAAGCTCTGGAACGTCTGCAAGTTCGTCGGGATGAGCGTCAAGGGGAAGCCCGAGGCGGCCGCTGGGGACCTCAAGCCATCCGACCTCTGGATACTGTCGAAGTACAGCCGCGCGGTCGAGGCGGCGACGAAGGCGATGGAGGACTGCCAGTTCGATGCTGCGATGCGCGCGGTCGAGCAGTTCCTCTGGCACGAGTTCGCCGACCATTACCTGGAGATGGTCAAGTACAGGATGGCCTCGGGCGACAAGGGCGTTCAGTATACGCTTTACACGGTATCGCTCGGCGTCCTCAGGATGCTGGCGCCCGTGATGCCCCACGTCGCCGAGGAGATATACCACCAGCATTTTATCAAGAACGAGCCGTGGCTCAGCGTCACGGTCGCCCCGTGGCCGGAGCCGGTCCTCGCCGACAGCGACGATGAGGAGCGCGGCGACCTGCTGCGGGACGTAATCGCGGCCGTGCGCACGTGGAAGTCCGACAACAGGATGGCCCTGAACGCAGAGCTGGCCGCGCTGGAGATATCTGGCGACGGTTCTGCGACACTGCTCGGCTGCGAGGCGGACATCGTTGGCACGCTGAAGGTCAAGCGCCTCGTCATCACGGAGGACTCCGTGGTCGAGGAATTCGCCGTCGCCGTGAAGCCCAACAAGGCGACGATAGGCCCGAAATTCAGGGGCAAGGCAAAAGAGGTCTACGACTCATTGGCCGGGATGCCCGTGGAGGACGCGGCAAAGGCCCTGGAGACGGGGCACCTGCTGCTGACCTTCGAGGACGGCACCCAGGCCGAGCTGGCAAAGGAAGATGTCAAGATCGAGAAGGGGCTGAGGTCCCACGGCAAGGCCGTCAACTCGGTCTCGGTCAGGGGCTTGACGGTATTGGTGGAGGTTTGAAAATGGCAAGCGAGGAAATGGTGGTGGAGAAGCTGAAGACAGTGATGGACCCGCACACGGGGATGGACGTGTACTCGATGGGGCTCATAACCGACCTCAAGGTGGAGAAGACCAGCGTCTCGCTGACCTTCACGCCGACGAGCCCGTTCTGCCCGATGGGCATACAGCTGGCGGTCGCCGTGAAGCGCGCGGCAGCGTCCGTCGACGGCGTGACGCAGGCGAACGTGACCATCCAGGGCCACATGAACGCAGCCGAGATAAACGAGATGCTGAAGAAGCAGAAGTAGGAAAGGGTTTAATACCGAGGCAATAATTCCCCTGAACGCCAGCGCGGGGGGCGACAAACCCCACGCGTTAGCAAAATGGAAGCGCGGGTGTATCGAGGGAAAGGAAGCCATATTGGATTTCTTTCCCGAGAGAACCCGCACGACAAAAAGCTTTAATTCGCAAAGTGCGGGTGTAGTGTAGTCTGGCTATCACTTCAGCTTGCCAAGCTGATAACTCGGGTTCAAATCCCGACACCCGCATGGATTTTTCATAGAAACAAAGGGTGTCGGGATAGGCCTAACGGTATATATTCGATGTTCGAGCTAGGAGTTAGGCCGTATCTGGCTCAAGCACCACAATCTCAATGCCTTGAGCCAATGGATTTATTTCGAATCGTCTGAGAAACCCTTTTAACCGTAGCCACAATCTCCCTTCGGTGCGTCAGTGAAGACCTACATCAAAATCCAGTTCAGCAGCGAGGGGGCGAAGCCCTCCGAGATAATCAAGCGCCTCGAGGCCAGCGGATGGCGTCCGGTCATCGGGGAGCACGACTTCATGCGCGAGTGCGGCCCGGGCGAAGGCGTGGGCGAATCGTTCCGGAGGATGCTGGACGAGCTGCAGGAATCCCTCCGCGGCACCGGCGCGCGTTTCAAAGTCTATTCGACGCACTGATACGGGATGGCCAACGTTAAAATACGATTGCCCCAATCCAACCCCCGCGGGCCCATGGTCTAGCTGGTTACAATAGCCGAACAAGTTCGTCTTGTTTTTGGCTGTTGCCAGAAATGACGTCGCCTTTACAAGGCGGAGGTCGCCGGTTCGAATCCGGCTGGGCCCACCCCCTTTTCTCGCCTCGCTGCGCTGGCTCGGGCTCGGAGAAAAGTGGTATGGTATCCCAAAAGACTCGCCCTCGCCTGCTCGCTCGGCCTATGTTTGGCTGAAAATGCTATACTGAGACATCGCTTGCGCTTTCCAGTTAAAATCTATGAAGAAATGAAAGTGATTAAGGGTTTTTAATGCTGCCAAATTTCTTTGGTCGGCTCAGTACCTTCGCGGTGGGCGGTGCTTCTCGAAGCACTGCTTGCAGTATACTGGGCGTCCTTCCTTCGGCTTGAAGGGGACCTGGTCTTCCTGTCCGCAGTCGGAGCATTTCACGGTGTGCATTTCCCTTGGACCGCGGTCGAAGCCCCGGTCGTACTTCCTGTCGCTCATTGCTATACCTTTCTATACGCGCTCTGCCCCGGACTTGCGCCCTGGGTGCGCGTATTGATTGATGTCAGAGCGTTCCTATTATATATACTTTTTGGCGCATTCGGCGGGCCAAAGCTTTTTTTACAATCACCGTATCATAGGGTAGAACGCAAGGGGGATGTTTTATGCTGAAGGAGTGCAGGACGCACGGGTACTTCAGGGCCGAGGAATGCCCGGTGTGCGGAGACGAAGGCCGTTTCCTGATGAACGAGGAGGAGCTCGACAGGATGGGGCGCACGATGGCCGGAGTGCTGAGGCACTTCCCGGAGCGCTACGGACTGACGATGGACGAGCAGGGATGGATCGACCTGGAGCAGTTCGTGACCGCGGTCCAGGCGAGGCAGCGGATGTTCCGCTGGCTCAAGACCCACCACATAATGGCCGTCATCGAGACCGACCCCAAGGGCCGGTACCAGTTCCGCGAGGGAAAGATACGCGCGACCTACGCGCACTCTGTCGACGTGAAGCTCGACCTGCCGACGAGGGACGTGCCAGACGTGCTCTACTACCCGACAACGCAGGAGGAGCTGGAACTCCTGATGGAGACCGGTCTCAAACCTGCGGACCGCAAGATGGTCCACCTGAGCAAGACCTACGAGGCGGCGGTCATCGCGGGCAAGGTCCGCGTCGAGAGCCCGGTCATTCTGGCCATCGACTCCAAGGCGGCGGTCGCCGACGGATTGATTATCCAGAAGGCCGGCACGACCGTTTACCTCATCGCGGAGGTCCCGGCGAAGTACCTCTCCAAGGCCGAGGAATCCGAGACGATTGTCGAGTGAGCCTGCGGATCAGGACACCTTCGCGGCTGTCTTGGCCATCGCCACGACGACGACTATCAAAATGACGGCGAGCGCGAGCGCCGACCACGTCCCGACGAATCCTGCGGCGAGCGCCAGCGACGTTACCGAGAGCCCAGCTGCCATCGTTGTGAGGGGCACGAACCTCGACGCCAGAGCGCCCGCCCACGCCCCGTCGACGCCTCCGCCGACGTTCTCCCCGAACTTCGATGTGTAGCGCGCCCACTTTGCGACCTCCACGAAGGCCAGCAAGCCAATTAGGAACAAAACAGAGGGGACGAGCGTCGAGCCTGGCTGGTTTTTGAACAAGAAGTGCGAGATGCCCAGGAGCGCGGCTCCCGCGTATGGCGAATATTTTCCGAGCCATTCCCAAGCTCGGAGCGCGAAGCCTATGAATCCCGTTCGCGAAGGCCAGTGGTCAGTCAAATTCACAAGCGCCGGTAGCGCCGCAGCGAAGGCTAGGGCGCAAATTCCGACGGAGCCCGCGAGCTTTTCCGCCGGCGAGTTGGCGAGGTCCCACGCAGCCAGCACCCCCGGCACCGCCCACGACGCTGCGTTAGCTGCTCTCACAATCCACCCCTCCTGGGCGAGACCATTCTGAGCGAGCCGGCGAGCGGTTCGTCCGGGTTCCAGTCGACGACGCGAGCGTACCGCGCCAGCTCCCTTAAGATGTTGGAGCGCTCGACAGCTGCGACGCCGAGCGCCACGCCGTCCAGCCCCTCCAGCTTCGCCTTGACCAGCGGGGACGGCGAGACCACGACGACGTCGTAGCCGCGCGCGCAGAAGTCTGCGATGGCGCGGACGATTCCCTCGTCGGCCAGCGGGCTCACGACGACGACCAGCGATTCGACGGCGAAGTACTTGGTGACGAGCCAGGAGACGTTCTCGAACGGCATCGTGCCGGCCGAGCGCACGTCCAGGAGCTTTTCCGATATCCGGTAGAACTGGCGCTTGCCGAACGCCGGGTTGACTGTGTCCAGGCAGTCGCGGAAGACTATGAGCCCGACTCTGTTCTTGGCCATCAGGACGTGGGCGGCGATGGTCGAGACGGCGCGTATCGACGACTCGATGGGCGAATTGCGGGCCTCCGACTTGCCCGAGCCTTCGCGCGCGTCCAGGATAATCGTCACGTCGCCGCTGCGCTCGGCCTCGTACTCTTTCGTAACCCACCGGCCCGTGCGCGCGCTGGCCTTCCAGTTTATGTGGCGCATCTCGTCCCCGGGCGCGTAGTCTCGGATGCCCCATGTTTCGCTGCCGGCGCCGATGCGCCTAGAGACTATCTGCCCGACCCAGTTGCGCGTGCGGCTCGGCGCGACGCGGACCTCGCGCTCGGGCTCGACCTCCGCGATTGCGGTGACGTTCGTGCGCAGGTCCAGCGTGCGCTCCAAGTCCCTCACGCCGGACGGGTCTGCGCATCGGAGCCTCAACGGCCCGAGAAGGTGGCGTCCGCGCCTCGTGGCCTCGACGACGTAGGAGAGTTCGTGCTCCTCCCCTGGCTCGAGCTGCAGCAGGTGGCGGGGGCTTCCCTCGACGACCTTCAGGAGCGACGGGACCGAGTCGTCCACTTCAACGGTCTGCGGCAAATCTGCTCGATTGGCAAGCTTCAGCGTCACGGTGAGCCTCTGGCCCGCCGCGACGCGCGTCTCTGAGACGGAGCGCGACGCGTCGATCTCGAGCTTCACAGGCCTCGGGAACGCCGCCAGCAGCCCCAGGTAGGTTGCCGGGACGAGCGACAGGACAATGAGCACCCCGCGCTGGAGGTACATCCCGACAACGGCGAGGGCGATGGCCATCGCCGCCAGGAGCGCTATCTTCCTCGTGAGCAAGCTCACTTCACCTTCGGGACCGGGACTTCCTCCAGCACCTTCTGGACGACGACCTCTGCCTTGATGCCCTTTATCCACGGGTCCGGCTTCAGGATTATCCTGTGGGCCAGCGCCTCCACGGCTATCGACTTCACATCGTCGGGCAGGACGTAGTCGCGCCCGGACATGGCCGCCATCGCGCTGGAGAGCCTCATCAGCGCCAGCGAGCCGCGCGGGCTCGCCCCTATCTCCACCTGGCCGTGGCCTCTCGTCTTGCGGGTGATGTCGACGCAGTACTCCTGCACGGACTGGTCCAGATGGACGCTTTCCACGAAGCGCTGCATCTCGAGCAGGCGCTCCGCGCTGGCGACCATTGCGATGTCCGGCTCCTCCTTGCCCCTGGCCTTCCTGCGCTTGAGTATCTCGGCCTCTTCCTCCCGGTTCGGGTAGCCCATCGTCAGCTTCATCAGGAAACGGTCTATCTGCGCCTCCGGGAGCGGATACGTCCCCTCGTACTCGATGGGGTTCTGGGTTGCGAGGACGACGAACGGTCGCTGGAGGATCTGGCTGTCCCCCTCGAGGGTGACCTGGCGCTCCTGCATCGCCTCCAGCAGGGCGGACTGCGTCTTCGGCGGCGCGCGGTTTATTTCGTCCGCCAGGAGGACGTTCGTGAAGACCGGTCCGCGCCTCAGCTCGAACGTTCCCGACTTGGCGTTGAGCACGTACGTCCCAGTGATGTCAGCAGGCATCAGGTCCGACGTGAACTGCACACGCTTGAACGTGCAACCCGTCGCCGCGGCCGCGCTCTTGGCCAGCATGGTCTTCGCCAGCCCTGGGTAGTCCTCGAACAGGACGTGCCCGTCGCACAGCATCGCCGCCATCACGCGCTCCACGACGCCCCTCTTTCCTATTATCGCCTTCTCGACCTCGGTGACAACCTGGCCGCACACAGCCTTGACCTCTTCAGCCTTCATTTCAACCCTCCCATGCTTCTATCCTCTCGATGAACCTAAATGCCTCTGTGTCGAACGCCGCCCCTCGCTCGCCCATCTCGCGGCGCGTGACGAACCTGCGCCTCTCCGACGGCGCGGAAATCGCCGCCTTGCTCTTCACGACGAATGCAGCCAGCTCGGCGTCGCCGCAGGCCTCGCCGAGCGCCGCCTCGTCGCCCGAGAGCTTGAAGACCTCGCCCGGGTCGAGCCCCTTGCGTATCCGCATCTTGTCCAGGAAGGCGTCCGCCATCCGCTCGTTCAGCGACCTCTGGCTGTATGCGTAGCCCTGGCGCGCGCGCTCGGCCATCTCCGCGAGCGCACCGTAGCGCCCCTTTTCGGCCCCTCCGAAATGCTCGGGGGCCCTCTCCCTGTACGGTTTTTCCCCGATGGGATATAGCACCCTCCCCGCCACGATTGCAGCAGCCGTGACGAGCGCGAGCGTGATTATCCACCTCATCGCCCCGCTGTACGTCGCGTAGAATGCGAACGGGATGGCAATCATCCCCAAGGCAACTACCAGGAATGCCACGACCAGGAGGGTCTCGCCGATGTACGCACTGTCGATGCCCTCGTCTTCGACCGGGGCGGATTTCCCCTTTCCAACCATTGCAGATTTCCCCCGCCGGTCCTCTGACTTTTCCTGCATCTCCTCGGGGTCACACGCCATCGCCCGTCACCTCCGCCGGCTTTGCCATCGCCTGCGCGGCGCCTTCTTCGCTCCTCGCCAGCAGCGCGCCCCGCACGCGCTCGAACGCCTTGGCGGCTCGCTCACGCTGCCCCTCGGCGACGTCGTGGTGGCTGTAGCGCGCCTCCTCGAACAGAGCGGTGAGCTCGCGCAACTCGCTGCCTAACTCCAGTTCGGTGCTTGCAAGGGCCTCGAACTCGCGCGCCGTCAGGTGCTCCTCGTCGCGGACCCCCTTGCCCGCCAGCAGCTTGACCATGTCCCTGTAGCACCTCAGCACCGCGACGCGGTAGTCTCCGCCGACCGCCAGTTCCTCCCGGGCCCGCGCCATCACGGCCGCGGCCTCCTGGCGCTTCTCGTCCTTGCTCCGGCCCAGCGACATGCGTTTCGAGGCTTTGCCGAGGAAGATGAATGCCGCCGCCGCCGCAATCGCGAAGAAGACCAGCACGACGATGACGATGACGGATATCAATGGGTTCGGAGCGCCTGCGGGGGTGTCGGCCCCGCCGCCTCCGATGGTTATCTCGCCGCCAGTTATCGGATTGGGAATCGTAACTGTGCCGCCGTGCGGGTTGGCGCTCATGGCCATGATTGCGAACATGCCGACCACAAGCGCCCCGGCCAGGAGGTACACGCCCATCGATTTCAGGAACCCCTTCTTGTCGTTCATCGCCTTCCCGGCAATCATCACCAGGGAGCCGCACGTCAGGAGGATTATCGTTCCCGCGAAGACGTACCGCAAGGCCTGCGACATCGAGCTGGAGTTCGAGACGGACGTCCCCGATTCGGGTGCCGAGTAGCCTTGCGGCGGCTCCAGCTCCTCGCCCCAGTCTAGGTTCTCGACGTTGTAGGCGAGGTTGCCCACGAGGAAAGCGGCCACGACCACGGCCACGAGCGGCAGGTACCGTCCCAGGGGGTTCATCGGCGCTGAATCGCCGTCTCCGCATAATACGTTTCTGGTGGGCGCTTTGTGAGCCGGTGCGATGTCAATATATATGTGCAGGGCGATTCGGGTCCGTGAGACCATGCCAGGCGACGCCGCGACGCTGAAGGTCGATTCGGGGATTGCCACGATAACCATCGCCCGCCCGGAGAGGATGAACTGCCTCGACGGCGAGACGGCATCGGCGCTGCTGGCCGCGCTCAAGGATGCCGGGCGCCAGAGCGCCAAGGTCGTCGTCGTCACGGGCAGCGGCAAAGCCTTCTGCTCCGGCGGCGACGTTAAGGCGATGCACGCTGCCGAGATGCCGGAGCGCTTCCTAATGGAGCTGGTGAAGCCCATCCACGAGGTGGTTTTGGAGATTAGACGCGCGCCCCAGGTAGTCATCGCCGCGGTGAACGGCGTGGCCACCGGCGCGGGCTGCAGCCTGATGCTGGCCTGCGACCTGAAGGTGCTCTCCGATGAGGCCTCGCTGAGCATGTGGTTCCCGGGAATCGGGCTCGCGCCCGGATGCGGGACGTGGATGCTGGCGGAGCACGTCGGCAAGTCCCGAGCGGCGGAGATGCTTTTGGCGGGCAGGCGATTGGGCGCGCGGGAGGCGCTGGATTGGGGCATCGCCAACTGGGTCGTCCCCGCCGATGAATTGCTGCCCTTCGCCCACGGGAAGGCCGCGGAACTCTCGCAGAACGCGCTGGTTGCGGTGGGACGGGCCAAGGCGCTGCTGAACGCAGCCAACGAGAGGACGCTGGACGAGCAGCTCGCGCTCGAGAGGCACTTCATATCCATTTCAGGTCTGACATCCGACTTCCGCGAGGGGACGGGGGCGTTCGTCGAGAAGAGGAAGCCGAAGTTCAGGGGCAAGTGAGGGCTGCGAGCCGTGCCAGCAAAGGTGGGGCGGGCGCTTCACAAAACGCCGTGCAGGCTTTGCACCTAAACCCCCTCGCACGGCTGACTTTAGGTGCATGGCGCAGACTTTGAGTGCAGAAAGTCCGGGTTTATTCCATTCTCATACATCTCGTGGATAACCACCGTGAGGTTGTAGGCTATGATTTTAGCCAGTAGCTCGTTCACCTGGCCGAGAAATTCCTTAAGGCGGAACTTCTGTTACGTTCTCGATGCGGCCCCTGATTCATTAGGCAGTCACGGCCCATTAAGAAATTCGGCCATTTTACTCAATCCTGAGAGATTATTCTTTATGACCCGGTATTCTTTTGGGTAGTCGACAAGAGTGTAAAACCGTGATGCCTCATTAAAAGCCCGCTTTCCATCTGCGAGCGCCTCGATAATTTTTTCTTTGTTAGCCCCCTCATTTTGCATAAGTCCCGCCAGCCCCATGTAATGAATCCCTAATTGAAGTTGTAGTGAGTGATAAGACCTCGGAAATCTGTCAGCGGTCAATAATTCTTTCAGCGTCCCCAGCATGGCGCCAGCATCATCAAGAAGCTGCGTTCTATTCAGGTTCGGCTCATGGGCCAGCATCATAATGTATGAATTCATAGATAATACAATGCGGGAGTATAATTCTGGCTCCTCGCCCTGCAATGTTAGAAAAGAGAGAGCCTCTTTGCCTTTTTTTAATGCTGTCAGGATTAATTCTCCCCTCATTGCTGGTTTGGTCTTGATTTGTAAAATGTATGCGTTTGCAATGTTGTTTAAAACATAAGCCATCTGGGTGTTATACTTCTTCTCCGCGATTTCATTTTTACTATTCCTAATTGTTTCCACAGCTTCGTCATAATAGCTCATTGCTTCTACGGGCCCACGAAGATACAATTTTGTCAAACCCAGATTATTTAATACTTTTGAATGCGTTAATGGTTCTTTGCCGCGAAAATATTTTTCTGCCTCGCCCAAGAGCGCTTCGCCCTCTTTGAAATAGCCAACACCCCGTATTTCGCCCAACCTAAACAGTACGGTTCCGAGTGCTTTGTTGCATTTCGCGGTCTCCGATTTATACACCCCCCTGTCGAGGATACGCCATTTTGAATCAACCATCTTGAGTGAATACCTTAAGAGAATCTCGGCCTCTTTAAGTGATGCCTCTTCGTTTACACCATATTTTGATTCCTCTATTATGGCCTCTGCCTGAATACGTTGCGCGGCATTGTATATTAATGAGTTTGCGGGGTACTTTTCGGTGAAGTCCATACATTTTTTTATAGCCCGCTCGAATAGCTTTTTTTCGATGAAAACCCCCGCAGTATTCAGTAAATCCTCCCTTGAATGCGATTCATCCTTATACTCCCATAAAGCGTAAATGACTAGAACGATTCCGAATGTTAGCAATACTAATGCCAAAATTAATTCGGTCCCGTAGATAGCTGCTAACGACCCCGCAGCCATCAAGAGCACCCCCATGGCCGTAGCAAGTCTTTCTTTCCACATTGATTCGTCACCAACCCGCAAATATCGTCTGATTTGCGAATAGAGTGCGACACTATATATTTTTCTAAAGAAAACTCGTATAAGCCCATATCAGGCATCACCATTCGGCCAGTAAGACTTTGGGTGCAAGCCGCCCTTTAGGTGCAAAGCCCGCCGTACAACAACCTTTTTATCCTCCGTGACACATGTTGTCAAGCATGACGATTGAGGGCGCGTACATGCGGAAATGCCTCTTCCTGATGGTCTTCGGCTACGCCATGTTCGCCTCCGGGACGTTCACCATCGGTCTCATGACCCCGGAGGACCCGCGCTGGCTCGTGATGCTTCTGGTCGTTTTCACATGGGCCAACGTCTTCGTCGCCCAGCTCGGCTTCGTCTTCCTCCTGCGGCCGCTGGTCGCCAGGAAGGCCGCCGACCACTTCGACGAGCCGAAGGGGAACGTCTGAAATTGCCAGTTGGTCAGGAGAAAGGTATGAGATTATATGGTATGCACATCAATTATGCGCACCGTTAAATACCGCCCGGCCAATCCCGAGGCGGTGCAACTATGCCAAAGGAAGTCTGCGCGAGCCACATACTTGTGAAGACGGAGAAGGAAGCTCTGGACATCATCCAGAAAATCAAGGGCGGGGAGAGCTTCGAGGCGATTGCCAAGAAGGCATCCACGTGCCCGTCCGGCAAGGGCGGCGGCGACCTGGGGTACTTCGGGCGCAACCGGATGGTCAAGGCCTTCGAGGACGCGGCCTTCAACCTGGAGGTCGGCCAGCTCTCGGCGCCAGTGAAGACCCAGTTCGGCTACCACGTAATAAAGGTCACCGGAAAGCGCTGAAAAATCCCGGATAATAAAGCGCCGTCGACAGGATTTGAACCTGTGGCCTGCTGATTAACAGTCAGCCGCTCCGCCAGACTGAGCTACGACGGCAGTTCGCAACGTGTCAAAGGATTTCACAAATGGCATTCCGTGGCTCCGCCTAAATGGAAGGTGGTATGAATAGTTTTCCAGTGTTTTTTCAGCATCGCGCTCCCCAGTCGCGCGGCTTTCTAGTTCCCGTGAGCACCTTTTATTATCTTAGAATTGCTATACTCCACGGGCAGGGTTAACCATGCAGCAGGGCGTCGAGGTCAAGGAGCTGAATTTCAAGTGCGGCGGATGCGGCGCCACCGTCGAGTACGAGCCTGGCGTCAAGGGGATGAAGTGCCCGTTCTGCGGCGCCCAGCAGGAGGTGCCGCACGCGGCCGAGCCCATCGTCGAGCACGATTTCAACGAGCTTGCGCCCATCCCGTACACGCAGGGCCAGGGCCTCGGGACGTCCACGCGTTTCTTCAAGTGCGACCGCTGCGGGGCGACGAGCGCCATCCCCGACAACCAGATGACATCGAAGTGCGAATTTTGCAGCTCCGCCGTCGTCGTTGAGGTCCCACCCCTCGAGGGGATGGTCATGCCGGAGAGCCTCATCGCTTTCCAGATAGACAAGAAGCGCGCCGGCGACCTGTTCAAGGGCTGGATAGCGGGCCTGTGGTTCAGGCCGAGCGACCTCAAGACCAAGGCGAACGTCGCGACGATGAACGGCTACTACGTGCCGCACTTCACCTACGACGCGAATGCGTTCTCGCGCTGGTCCGGCAACGCTGGACATTATTACTACGTCAGTGTGCCATACACGCACACGGTCAACGGCAAGCGCGTGTCGGGCACTCGCCAGGAGCGGAGGATTCGATGGGAGTTCCGATCGGGCACGCACCACACCTTCTACGACGACGTGCTAATCAACGCCTCGAAGGGCCTTCCGAACGAGATACTGGACCGCGTCCAGCCGTACGACCTGAAGGGCTTGGTCCGGTACACCCCCCAGTTCCTGGCAGGCTTCCGCGCCGAGGCGTACAGCCTCGACCCGAGGGACGCGTGGAACACCGCGCGGGCGCCCTCGACCTGGGCGGACGCCCACTCGTGGTGG
>DAIRED010000025.1:0-14651 GCA_036795795.1 Thermoplasmatota archaeon
CGCGCACTGGCGCACCTTGGAGCGGCATGCGGGGCAGTCCGCGCCCGGCGCCGGGAGTTGTCCGCCGCACTTCTTGCACTTCGGAATATCCAGGGATTTGTCAGACGCAACTGACGTTACGGGCGGTTGGGTGGGGGCCGAGGGCGCCTCTGAGCCGAAGTCGGCGCCGCAGATGCTGCATTTCGTGGCCCTCTCGGAGAGGAATGCGCCGCAATCCGGGCAGATGAACAGCTCGACCGGTTCCCCTGCGGACGCCTCGGAATCGTCTTCCGTGCGAACCAAATGCATCTCTACGCTCGTCTTCGCGTCGATTGAGCGCCCGCATTTTTGGCACAGGCTCGCACCCTCGGGGATCAGCGAGCCGCATCCAGGGCATATCAGGATCCCTTTTCCACCCTTGTACCAGAAGCCGTCGAGATCGCCTTTCTCCGTGGCCTTTCCGTCGCCGTCTTCCCCACCTTCGACCGCCCGCTCGACAAGCGGCATCTCGACGGTTTCTTCCTCGCCGAACTCCACCCCGCAGCTCGGGCATTTCTTGGAGGTTGGAGCCGCCAGGGAGCCGCAGCTTGGGCAGAGGAACAGGCTGGCATCTTCCTTGTACCAGTGGCCGTCTACGTCCTTGCTCGCGCCTTTTGCGAGGGATGGCGACGCAGCCATGTCCTCCTCAGCGGGTTCGAGCGGCATTTCCACGGTTTCGTCCTCCTCGAAGCTCGCCCCACATCTAGGGCAATTCTTGGAACCCGCGGAGGCGAGAGAGCCGCAGGCTGGACATAGGATAAGTCTTGCCTCGTCCCTGTACCAGAAGCCGTCGGAGTCCGTTTTCTTGCCAGCGGTCCTATCCGCCTCCGGCGCGGAGGGGACCAGCGGGATGTCCACGAGCCGGTCATCCTCCTCGAACTCCGCCCCGCATGAGGGGCATTTCTTCGCCCCAGTCGCGGCGAGCGAACCGCAGGCCGGGCACAGAAAAAGCTTCGCCTCCTCCTTGTACCAGAATCCATCGGAATCCTTCTTCGAGGGGGTTTTCGTTTCCTGAACGAGAGGCAGCTCGACCTCGTCGCCCTCCTCGAACTGGGCGCCGCACTTCGGGCAGGAGGCCGCGCCGGAGGAGGCGAGCGAACCGCAGCCTGGGCAAATGAAAAGACTGGCGCTGCCCAGGGGTTTTTCGTCCGTCTTCTTCTCCTTGCTGCCTTTCTTGCGGGCCATCTGGAAATTAAGAGGCCCTATACCTATATGTGGATTGCATCGCCTTGCGTTTATCTTGAGCAAGCGGTCTTAACGATATGATTACAATTTATTGTTCAATCCCAAAAGATTGTTTGATACGGGTTGAGCCCCAGGCGCAGGTTGGCCTGCATCCCCTTTCCCCCTATCAGAACGTGGACCTCGGCCGGCTCGCTCTTTATCACCTTCGGTCGCAACCCGAGGCCGGCCAGGCGCGCCAGCGTCCCGTCCAGCAGCGGCTTCCTCCGCGCGCCGTACGCCTCTCCCGCCTCCGCGAGATGGTCGGTCGGGTAGTACCTCATCGAGCGTCCGTCCCTCGTGGCGGCCACGAGGCCGAGCCGCGACATCTCCCGCATCGTCCGCGAGATGGATTGCCTGGTCACCCCCAGTTTCTCGGCCAGGGCATCCTGGCTCGAGCCCGGCGTCGAGATGGTCTCCCGGAGCGCGGCACGTTTTTCAGGAAGGGCCAAAAGCGAGAAGATTTCGACCTCGGAATCGTTGAGCATCCCCACGGGGCAGAAGGCCGCGCGACCCCTGAAATCCCTGCATGCAAGTAGCTCGGCTTTGACGAGCTTGCGGGCGTGCCACTTTATCGATGTTTGCGAGAGCGCGACGGCCTCGGCGATGTGCGACCGGATCGAGCAGGGCCTGTGGGAGAGGAACGAAAGCACGGCTGCATCGTTCTCCGAGAGCGCGAACCCCCGCATGTTGGTCGGGGGCCTGCGGCCTCCCTCCCTTTTCAGGGCTTCCAGCAGGGCCGCACCGACGCGTTTCGTGGCATCACCTCGCGGCGTACTCCGCTGCAATGTCCTCTATGAGGTCACCCGGGTCGACGCTCTTCAAATCCGAATCTCGGACCTCGGCCAGAGCCTTCTCCAATCTGTCGCGGACTTCCTTGGGGAGCGCGGACGATATCTTCGCGAGCTCCGCCCTCAGCTGGGTCGAGACGCGCCTCTCGTCCTTCGCCGGCTCCCCGCTCCTGGAGATGACGACGCCGAGGCCCTTGATGATGCTGTACTGGTGGGAGCGCTCGCTGTGCCTCGAGTTCCTGCACTTGACTATCTTCAGCCTCCTGTCGGCCCCTTCGTCAAGGGCCCTGTACCGAAGATGGATGACGCAGTCCGCGAGGTACATCGGGATGACCGTTTCGCTCCCGGCCAGGTCGCTCGCCGGTCCGTGCTCTTCCAGCGTCGCGAGGACCGTGCCGACCCTGCGCGTCTCCTTGAGCATGAAGCCTATGAGGTCGCGCTGCTCGTATCGGTCGGCGTTCGCCCACAAAACCGGGGTGAGCGGGTCGACGACTATGCGGGCGTTGGCGCCCTTCCAGTCTTCGACGAAGGAGGGGAGCTCCTTCTTGATGAACGTGGCAAAATCCCGCCCCGAGGCGTCTATGAAGACGAGCTGCTCGCGCTCGATGTACTCGAGAATCTCCCCCCAGCCCATCTCGATGGCCTCCTTGATAATCTGCTCCTTGTTCTCGTCGAGGCTGACGAAGATGCCTTCCTGGCCGTCCTCCAGGCCGCGGCGGATGAACTGGGTTGCGAGGGTGGTCTTGCCCGCCCCCGACGCGCCGATGACGACCGTCGTCGAGCTCTCGTTTATCCCCCCGTCCATGAGGGCGTTCAGGCCGTAGACGCCGCTACGAATCTTCCGCATCGGGTTAAAGAACGGCTAGACTGTATAATAGGCTTTCGACCCGAGGGGGTTGGCGGCACCTGGCGCCGACGGGCTCAGTGGCCGCGAACCTGAAGGCGACCGCTCTCCGGTATGGTGTCTACTGCGATGCCTTTCATGGGTTCGCCCAAGCCGGTCGAGACCTTGACGAGAACTTTCGGGTCGTCGTAGTGCGTGACGGCCTCGACTATCGCCTTGGCACGCCTCTTGGGGTCGTTGGACTTGAAGATGCCAGAGCCGACGAAGACTCCGTCGCTCCCCAATTGCATCATCAACGCCGCATCGGCGGGCGTGGCAATACCTCCGGCGGCAAAATTCACGACTGGCAGCCTCTGGAGCTTCGCTACTTCCTTGACCAGGTCGGCCGGGGCCTCTATCTTGCGAGCGACGAGCTCGAGCTCTTTGTCATCCTTGCCCCTCAGCTCCCGTATCGCGCCCATTATGGCGTGCTGGTGCCGCACCGCCTCGACTACATCGCCCGTCCCGGCCTCGCCTTTCGTGCGGACCATCGCGGCCCCCTCGTTTATCCTGCGCAGCGCCTCGCCCAGGTCGCGCGCCCCGCAGACGAACGGCACGGTGAATTTGCTCTTGTCCACGTGGTGAAAAGGGTCGGCGATTGTGAGGACTTCCGACTCGTCTATCATGTCGACGCCCATCGATTCCAGAATCTGTGCCTCGACGAAGTGGCCGATTCGGACCTTTGCCATAACTGGGATGGTCACGGTGTCCATTATCTCCCGTATCTTCTTCGGGTCGGCCATCCTGGCCACGCCTCCGTCAGCCCTGATGTCGGCCGGCACGCGCTCCAGCGCCATCACCGCCACCGCCCCGGCGGCCTCGGCAATCGCAGCCTGCTTCGCGTCGGTGACGTCCATGATGACTCCGCCCTTCTGCATCTTGGCGAAGCCGCGCTTGAGCAGCACCGTTCCGTGGCGCATCTTCTTGAAATCCAGTTTCACGGGCATAGTAACGCCTCTTCCAGCCCATTGCCGCCACGTTATTTAACCTTTCCGAGGCCGCTGGAGAGCGCGTCATCGACAAGGCGCCGGACCTTCGCCGCCCTCCCGGATGGATATTCGAGGCGGGCGAGCGCGGCCACGTCTAACGCGAGGTTGCCGAAAAGCTCCAAGGACGCTGCGAGCGCCCTGCCGACATCCGCTTGGTCGTATGTGGCGAACGTCCCTTCGAGGTGCGCAACAGTGGCGGGGTCGGCCCATTTCTCGAGGAAGCGCCCCCCGTGCCAGGTGTCTCGCCCCACGTCGCGCGCGACAGCCTGCCATTCGAGCATTCTCAAGAGGCTGTATTTCATCCGGAAATCGAGGGACATCTTCGCGACCCACAACTCTCCCCGACGCAGCTTTCTCACAGTCCACAGCGCGAGGTAAAGGAATTCGTCGATGGCGTCGTCGAACTCTCGCTTCGTCGGCAGTTCTCGCGGCGGGCGCGATTTCGGAAGCGAATCCAGCTTGCGCAGGGAGCCGTCCTTGTCGAGGATGACGAGATGGCCGCGCGTGAAGCCTGGCTCGCCTGCAATTTGCCTGGCGGCGACGCGCGGGTCCATCCGCTCCAGGCCTTCGAGGATGCTTGTCGGCAGCGGCACGAAATCGACGTCCAGGTCCGGCTCGAACAGCACACGGAGCTCGGTGGCCGTGCCGGAAGCCGTGGGCTCGGTGAAGGAGAGAATCGGTCTGCCCAGCTCGCTCAGCCAGGCACGGTCCTCGACGTACTTGGCCGGGTCGTCGCAGAAGAACGGCAGGTCAAGGTCGGAAAACTCGTCGCACGGCGTGTCGCGGCGGGCGCGCGAGCCGATGACTATGGCGCCGCGCACGTCCTCCTTGCGTTTCGCCCAAGCGACGAATCTGGCCAACAGCGCCTCCATCTCCGCGTTGCGGTCGCGGGCTCTAGAGCCCATAGATGTCGCCGTACTTGGTGCGCAGGTACTTCATGAACGGCTCGACCTCCATGTCTCCCAGGCCGTTGCGCTTGAGCAGCTCCATCGTTGTGAACTTGTTACCGTGGCGGTAGAGGCTCTCGGTGAGCCAGGTTCGCAATGTCTTGAACTTGCCCTGGCCAATCTCAGAGGCAATCTGCGGACGGTTCTTCAACGCGGCACCGTAAATCTGCGAGCTCAGGAGGTTGCCGAGCGCGTAGCACTCGAAATAGCCGACGAGCCCGGTGTACCAGTGCACGTCCTGCATCACCCCGACGGAGAGGTTCTTCGGCGCCACACCGAGGTCCCGCTCGTATCCTTCGTTCCAGACCTGTGGGAGCTCATTGACCTTTATCTTGTCCTCCAAGAGCCCGGCCTCGATTCCGAACCGCACCATGATGTGCAGGTTGTACGTCACCTCGTCGGCTTCGGTCCTTATCAGCGACGGCTGGACCTTGTTTATCGCTCTGTAGAAGTCAGCGAGCTTGACCTTCTTGTAGTGGGGGAACGCCTTCACGAGCTTGGGGTAGTAGAACTTCCAGAACGGCAGACTGCGTCCAACGACATTCTCCCAGAGCCGCGACTGGCTCTCGTGCACCGACATCCCGGCGCCGCCAGCGAGGGGCGTCGCCTCCAGTTTCGGGTCGGAGCCCTGCTCGTACATCGCGTGGCCCGACTCGTGTATGGTGCTGAACAGCGCCTCGGCCAGCACGCGGCGGTTGAACCTTGTCGTGATGCGCACGTCGCCGATGGAGAAGCTGGTCGTGAACGGGTGCGGCGTCTTGTCGATGCGCCCGCGCTGGAAGTCGTACCCGATGTCCGCGGCCACGGCGCGGCCGAACTCCAGCTGCGCGTCGTCGGGGAAGTCGTCCTCGAGCACGGTGTCGTCCACCTGCTCGGCTTTGGCAATTTTCTTGACCAGGGGAACGAGCTCGGACCTGAGCTCCTTGAAGATGCCCTTGACCTTCCTCGCCCTCAGGCCGTAGTCGAAGTTGTCGATGAGGGGGTCCAGCGGGTGGTCGTAGCCCGGGAAGAATTCGGAGTATTCATGGGAGTACTGGCAGGTCTTCTCCAGGTAGGGCAGCACCGCCTTTAAGTCGTTCTTCGGCCTGGCCTTCACCCAGGCTTCGTAGGAGTCCGCCTGGTGCCTGTAGAACCTTGCCGCCCAGTCGGTCGGGACTCGGGTGGCCGTTTCGTAGTTGCGGCGCGAAACGCGGATGAGGGACGCCTCGTCGGAATCGTAAGCAAGCTTCTTCTCCAACGGCTTCAGGGTTGCCAGCAGCCTGCCGAGCGCGGGATCGACCAGCTTTTGGTGTGCGAGCTTTCCCAGCAGCGCCTGCTGGCGCCCGCGGGCCTCGGCCCCTCCCGGGGGCATGTAGGTCATCTGGTCCCAGCTCATGACGCTCGCCGCGTGCCCGAGGTCCGATATCTCCATCATCCTGGCCTTCAGTTGCTCCAATCCCTTGTCCATCTTACCGACCCATCCATCAATCTGCCACGGGGGTAATAAAGGTTTTACTGGCCTGGGCTCAAGGCGCGGCTTCGTACAAGAATGCGTTGGCTTGCTTTCCGGCGATGCGGATGGCGCCGGCACGCCTCAGTGCGTAGGCGGCCTTTCCGGCGGTCGTCGCAGAGCACTTGCCGTGCTTTGCCAGCTCTCGAACCGTGAATCTGGTCGGGAGCCCCGGGGGCAGGATGCCGCGGTAATCGCCCAGGGACGAGAGCACGACGCTCCCCTCGACGCCAAGCAGCTTTCGGTCCGTGACGCTGCGGCCGCGTCTGCGCCAGCTTCCCATCCCGTCATCAACCGTGGTCAGTTCCTCCCGCACGAGGACAATCTCGACGGTGATGTTGGGGTCCATGAGGAGCTGCGAAATCGGCGCCATCTCGCCGACGGCGTCGAGGAACCCCCTGCGGAGCGGCGACTGATGCATTTCCCGCCCGCGTCGAGCGCCACGCACTCGCGGCTGGCGACAAATGGAAAAATCACGTGGACCGGGTGGCGGGGTAGGAGATTCGCCAGCTTCGCCTTGAAACGCGAGAAGCCGCCCGTCTGTATTTCGATGAGCGTGCCGTCGCGAACGATGTCGATGACGTAGCCGTCGACCCTCTCCTCGACCTTGTCACCAGGCCGGGAGAAGCGCTCCTTCAGCGACGCGTGAAGAGACCGCTCGGCTAGGGTGCCGATGCCCATGAACGGGGAATGGCGGCCAAGCTTCAATATAATATGCGGCGAACCCGATGGGGTGTTGCAGGATGAGGCGACACGTTTACTCGACCTAAATTCCTATGTTGAAGGACATCCAGCGTATGAGATAGCCTATCGCGAACTCCAGCATCAGCGGGTCTAGGCCCGGGTCGTCGGAGCTGAGGGTCAGAGAGTAGTCCTTGATGGACTTCTCCCCCTCGGCCTTGATGCCTATCTTTCCGCCATCGATGAGCGGCCAGATGAGAAAACCCGTGACCTTCTCTTTCATGTAATACCGGCCCGCGCCGGTTTCGAAAATGGGCAGCCGGAACTGCCGGTCGCCCACCGGGCGCTTGACTAGAATGTGGCCGTGGACGAAATCGTAGTGGACCTGGCATGTTTCGACCCCCGTACCGTCGTAGACGCGGTATTTCAGGGTGAAGGCCCGTTTCACAGCCTCCCAGAATCCTGGTTTTTCCCAACCGTCTGGCTTCGCGACGTAGGACTTTCCGTCTGCAAGGGCTTCGATGTCCATCCCCTTCCGCCAGGCTTTGACGAGGCGCATCGCCTTCGGTTATCGGCTCCGGGTTTAAGGATTTTCCGAGCCACAGCGACGCCAAAAGATATGAATCCCCTGGCAGATACTGAGTCGGTGCGAAAATGGATTTGCGGAGGGTGTACCGGCGCAGGTTTCTGAGGGAGGGCGAGGACATGGGGCAGCCCAAGACCATCCGTGCGGTCTATGCAAGGCTCGGCAAGTTGCCCGTCGGGACCCGCGCGGAAATCGCGGAGTTCTGCGAGGCGTGGGGCGAGGCCACGTCGGGGATATCGGAGGTCGTCGCGCGCGCATACTGGGCCGTGACGACGGACACCAGGAACACGAAGGCAGACAAGGAGTATTCTCGCCTGGCCGGGGAGGTCATCCCGCTGTACGAGGAGCTGGACGACGGCATCAAGCGCCGGTTCTTGAAAATCAGGAAAGAGCACGTTCCGAAGGAGCTCGCAATATTCCGCGAAAAATCGGATTGGGCGGTGAAGCTGTTCAAGGAGGCGAACCTTCCCTTGCTTTCCGAGAACGTCAAGATGGCCAACGAGTACCAGAAGTTCGTTTCAGAGTGGCAGACGGACTTCGACGGCAAGAGGCTGACCGCGTCGCAACTCAGGCCTTTCCTGGAGAAGCCTGACCGCGCCGTCAGGGAGAAGGCTTGGAGGGCTCGCGCGGGGATGCAGCTCGCCGACGCTCGCAAGCTCGAAGACCTGTTCGACAAAATGCTGAAGGTGCGCAAGGCGATGGCGAAAAACGCCGGGCTGCCATCGTACGTCGAATACCAGTACAAGCGTTACTCGCGCCTGAGCTACGGCCCGAAGGATGCCGAGAGGTTTCGGGATGCGATAAAGAAGTTCGTCGTTCCAGCGGTCAGCAAGATATACGAGCGAAGGCGCGCGAAGCTGGGCCTCCGCACGATGCGGCCGTGGGACCTCGCCGCGGACCCCGATGGGGCCGAGCCCCCGAAGGTATACAAGGGCATCCCGGAGCTGAAGGCGAAGGCGCTGAAGGTCTTCGCCAAGGTGGACCGCGAGTTCGCCGAGGCATTCGAGCTCATAGACTCGAAAGGCTACATGGACCTCGACAACAGGCCAGGGAAGGCACCTGGCGCTTATTGCAACGACTACGCCGAGGAGAGGATGACGGTGATGTTCTGCAACTCCGTCGGAACGAGCGGCGATTTCGACACCCTGATGCACGAGGGAGGCCACGCGATACATGGTTTGCTCTCACGCCACTGGAATGCACTCGCCAGGGACGTGCCGCTGGAATTCGCGGAGCTGGCGTCGATGTCGATGGAGATGCTAGCCCGCCCGCACTGGGGGCTGGTCTACAAGCCGGCGGACGCCAAGCGCGTGGGCATCCAACAGCTGGAATCGACGCTCGCGTTCCTGCCGTTCATGGCTATGCTGGACGAGTTTCAGTCATGGGTGTACGCCGACCCCCGCGGCGCGAAGGCGGCCGAGAGGGCGAAGTTCTGGCGCGTGCTCGAGAAAAAGTATCGACCGCACGTGGACTGGACGGGGCTCGATGCCGAGTCCGGAATGGGATGGCAGTACAACCACGTCTACACCGTCCCGCTATACTACGTCGAATACGGGATAGCCCAGGTTGGCGCAGCCCAGGTCTTCCTGCGGGCGAAGAAAGAGTATGCCCGAGCCGTGAAGGACTACAAGGCCGCGCTGTCTTTGGGATGCACCGTGAGCCTGCCGGAGCTCTACTCCCGTGCGGGGATAAAGTTCGTGATGGACGAGCCCGGAGTCCTCAGGAAGGTCGTGGACGGACTTTCGAAGGAGATCGGAATATAGGGGCGTCGTCGGGTTTTTTATCCCGCTCGTCGATATACGGGGACGATGGCGTCGGAGATATCGAGGAAGGTCTCGGAGATACTGGAACGGGAGATGGGGGTGACAGGGCAATCCATCCTGGAGCGCCAGTGCTCCCAGATGAAGCTGGACCGCGACAACCTCAAAGCCGAAGACCTCCCGGGCCTGGCGGGACGGCTCGCCGAGATACTGCGCATAATGGGGGGCCACCAGAAGGCGAACGGCATTTACCAGGAGCTGCGCAAGCTGGCGGACCTCGATCGGCTCGCCGAGATGGCGAGGACGGACGATTCAAGGCTCGCGATATTCGAGGACCTGGCGAGGGCGTCGATGTTCTCTGGGGATTGGGACAAGGCCATCTCGTACTACAAGAAGCTCTTCCACAACGCCGAGGTCGGCAAGAACCGGGCGGGGATGGCCCGGTACCTAATCCAGATCGGGGTCGTGCACAAGGAGCGGAGCGACCTGGACGAGGCGATGCGATACTACGAGCGGGCCGAGCGTTTCGCCGAGGCGGCGGCCGACAGGAACCAGCTCGCGAGCTGCCACCACCGCAGGGGGGACGTGCTGTGGAGCCGGGGCGAATGGGACGTGGCGCTGGACGAGTACCAGAAGGCCATAGACCTCGCGACTGACCGCAAGTTCAAGGGCGCCGCGCACGTCGGCATCGGGAACGTGCTTGTGAGCAGGCGCGACCTGGCGGGCGCGACGAAGCACTACCAGGAGGCGCTTGCCCTCCTGGACGGCACCGACGACTACATGGACCAGGCGAGGGCGTACAACAACATCGGCGACGTGCAGCTCCAGCTCGAGGAATGGGACGGGGCGATAGAGTGCTTCAGGCGCGGGCGGGAGCTGGCCGACAAGGGCGGCTGGATGAACCTGCGGGCCTTCACGGAGTTCAACGCGGCGGACGCGCACATCCACAAGGGCGAACTGGCAGAGGCCCGCGAGCTGCTGGACCGGAGCATGGAGACGCTGACCCTCATCAACAGCAAGGTCGGGATTGCGGGCGTGCAGCACACCTACGCCAAGCTGTTCAAGGCGGCGCAGGACTACCCCTCAATGGTGGAGAAATATCGAGTGGCCATCGCCGCGTACAGGGAGGCGAAGAATCCCTTTTACGAGGCCCAGTGCAGCTACGAGCTTGGGGAGGGGTACGCCCAGATGGGCGAGGACGACAAGGCCCGTGCGAGCTTCCAGGAGGCCGTGAGGTTATACGGGCAGCTCAAGCTGGACGACATGGTCAAGAGAGCGATGGGCGCGATGCTAGCGATGCGCTAGCGAGCGTAGATATGATGCCAATTTAGCACGCCTGCGCAGGGCTGGCAATGCGTTTGCATCTCAGAATTCGACGCCTTCCCTTCCGAGCACTCCCTTCGCGAATGGGTGCTTCACCTCTCGCATCTCCGTGACGAGGTCGGCCATGTCGAGAAGCTCCTTGGCGGCGTACCTGCCAGTGACGACGATTTCGATGCCTGGAGGCCTGGTACGTAGCATGCCCACGACCTCAGCGAGAGGCACGAGCCCCCACTCCACCGCCACATTGAGCTCGTCGAGGATGATGATGTCGGCGGCTCCTTCCGAGATGGACGCCTTCGCGAACGCTAATCCTTCCGTTGCCAGGTCGATATCGACCTTCGCCGGGTTCTTTTTGTCCACGAACTCTGCCCTGCCGAACTGGCGTATCTCGATGCCAGGGATTTTCTTGGCGCTCTCCAGCTCGCCGTAGTTTATCTGCCCTTTCATGAATTGGATGACGAGAATTTTGAATCCGTGCCCCGCGGCCCGCATGGCCAAGCCGAGGGCGGCGGTGGTCTTCCCCTTGCCATCGCCCGTGTAGACGTGGAGCATCCCGAGTCCTTCGCGAGCCATGCCTCTCGGATGGTGGTGTCTTTATATTATCTTATCCCAATACGGGACCAGTGAGAAAATGGCGTACGCTGTCTTCGGATTCAAGAAGGAGCTGGGCTCGAAGGTGGACGAGGTTCTGAAGGACGACCTCGTGATGAGGCAGAGCATCACGCACCGCGCGGGTGATGCCATGGGGCTGGGCGCCGACCTGAAGGTCGTGTTCGTGGAGGGCTCGGACGAGGCCGTGGCCAAGGCCCAGGAGCTCATGAAGACCCTGGAAATCGGCAACCACAAGGACCACGAGGCGCTGCTCAAGAAGCTGAAGGACGAGGAGAATGCGGCGTCCGAGGGCTTCGGAGCAATTTTCGGCTGAGCGGCGGCATCTAAGAAAATTGCTCTTGCAGAAACATCGAAAAAGCTACTGAATGAATCGATTCTGCGGAGCTCTCTTCGGTCACACCTTCTCGGTCGACCAAACGAATGTCGTGGATTAGCTGGGCGGCGCTGGCGGAGCGCCGTCGTCCACCCGCGTGCACTCCCTCTCCAACAGACCCAGCTCCTTAGGTTCCAGCGCGGCGGCGTTCACGGGCATCAGGAGCCTCGATTTTGAGATGGCGATGCGCTCGTTTATCAGCGATCTGAGCTTCAAAACGGAGTTGAAATCGTTGTGTGTAATGAGGTACTCGATGCCGTCCAGCATGATGACGGACTCCCCCTCCACCCTGAGGAACGCCGTGATTATCGTGTGTATCTTCAGGATATGCTCCGGGTGCACGTTCTGGCAGTTGTCCGATGTGCGCTCCGTCCGGGCCAGCCAAATGACCGGGCAGGCCAGGCCGTAGCGCTCCCTAACGGCGTCCGGGTTGTGACGGGTCATGCAGAGCCCCCTGGCCCCCGTGGCCAGCAGCTCCTTGAACGCCGCGTAGCCGGGGTCGGCCGACGGCCCGACGTACAAGTACGAGAGCCCGCGGCCCAAAGCCATCGGTTTACCTCAGGCCCGGCTGCACGGCGAATCCCTCGGCGCCTATCTCGACGAGCTGGCGGCCGGTGACGTGCCTCGTACCGCGCATTTTCAGCACCTCGAGGAACTTGCGCCTGACCTTGTCCTCCTCTGGATAGGAGAGCATCAGCACGCCGTCCACCATGTAGGCCTCCATCTTGCTCGGTATGTCGTCGTAGCTCATCTCGGCCGTGATAAGGGTGATGCAATCGAAGGCCTTGAGTTTGGCGAAGAGCTCGTGCATGAACTCCCGCGTCTCCCCGCGCCAGTGCAGCATCTCCGTTATGGGCGTCAGAGGGTCGATGACAAGCCTGTCGGGCATGTGCTTTTCCACCAGGCCGGTAATCTTGCCCAGGATGGTGCTGGGGTTGGCCACGAGGTCCCTTCCCAGGTCAACGAAGACGACCGATTCGCGGTCGACGAGGGACTGGTCGTAGAACTTGAAGCCAGACAGGAACTTCTGAACGACCCATTGCGGCTCGGAGATGGCTGTGATGTACAGGGCCTTCTCTCCATTCTTCGCGGCCGAGAACATGCTCTGGACGCACAGCGTAGTCTTGCCAGTTCCGGGCTCGCCGGCGACCAGGATTGCGCACGGCCTCGGCACGCCGCCGACTATCATGTCGTCCAATCCGGGGACGCCCAGCGCCCGCCTCGTTATCTCCGTGGGGACGCCCATCATCGAGCCCCCCCCTCTATCTTGAACAGGCAGCGCTTGGCCCCCGAACCCTCGCACTCGACCTCGGTGCAGCTCACGTCCTTCCTGCCGTTCTCCTCGTAGAGGCGCGTGATGACGCCGCGCAGCAGGTGGCAGCTCGGGGCGGATCCATTCCTGGCCTCGATGGAGCCTTTGACGTTGACCTCGTGGCCGTTGAATTCCACTGCATCGGCCCATCCCGCGTCTTTCAAGGCATTGGCCGCGCTTCCAAAGTAATCCTTTCCGTGCTTCGATTCCTCGGCTATGCGCCCGCCCATAATCTTGCCAGTCCTGAAGAACATGCCGTGCGCGGCGAAGCTCATGACGGATTCGTAGAGCTTCTTCACGTCCGCCAACTCCCCCTCGCTGTACCTCAGGTACCTCTCTTTTCCCGCCATGTGTTGGTCCCCCGGCAACGATTCCCCTATGAGGTTAAATTGTTTTCGATTACAGCCGGGGAAACGTATTTGCCTAGCCAGCGCATCAGGAGTGGCGCGAGGCAGACGGATGTGGTGCGCGATTAGCCGGGCTGAGAATAGGGAAGACGGGGGGTGCTAGCCTGGACGCGCTACTCCTGCAGCTAGGGCTTCTTGTCACTTTAGCGCTGGCCGGAGCCGCGATAGCGAGGCGTTTCGGCTACTCCCTGATGATTGCTTACGTGCTGGTGGGAGTTCTCGTCGGGCCGTTCAGCCCGCTGCCATGGAAACTGATAACCCTGGACGAGCTGCAGTCAGGGCCGATATCGCTCCTCGCCAAGCTCGGCGTCGTATTCATCATGTTCTTCGTGGGGCTGGAATTCTCGGTTGCCAAGCTCAGGGAGATGGGCGGGAAAGCAGCTATCTTGGCGGCGACCGATTTGAGCTCGACCATGTTCGTGGGATTCTCGGTCTGCGTGTACTTCGGCTACGATTTCATCGACGCCTTCTTCGTGGCGTGCATCGTCGCGATGAGCAGCACGGCAGTGACGATGAAGGTGATGGAAGAGCACGGCTGGCAGGGTTCGAAGGCGGCCGATGCCCTCGTGGGGCTCATGGTGGTCGAGGACGTCGTATCGATAATACTGCTGACGCTGGCCAATGCGTTCGTCTTCGAGGGGGCGGGCGGGAGGCCGCTGGCGATATCGATAATTTTCGTCATAGTCCTGATGGCGTTCTACATGGTTCTCATCATCGTCTTCATTCCGAACGTCATGGGGCATATCGAGCGCGTGAAGCACGAGGAGCTTTTCGTCCTCCTGGCAATCGCGACGGTGATACTCTCCGCATCGCTGGCCGAGGCCTTCGGCCTGTCGGCCTTCATCGGCGCGTTCTTCATCGGGATGGCCTTCGCCGAGACCGACCTGGCGGACCGCCTGAAGGAGAAGACCGTGGGGTTCAGGGACGCCTTCGCTGCGATATTCTTCGTCTCGTTCGGCATGCTCATCGACCCGGGCGGTCTGGGCGATGTCCTGCCGATGCTGCTGGTATTGGTGCCGTTGGTCATCGCGGTCGAGGTCGTCGCCGTCTCGTCGGTCGCGTACGTGCTCGGGTTCGGCTCGCGCGAATCGATGCTCATCGGCGGCGGGACGACATCGAGGAGCGAGGACGCCATCGTCTTCGCCAGCGTCGGGGGCTCGCTGAGAAAGGCGAACGGGACGCCGGTCCTGAGCGCGCGGCTCCAGCCGACGATTTATCCCATGACTGGCGCGTTCTGCCTGGCAATGAGCTCGATAACG
>DAIRED010000026.1:0-14250 GCA_036795795.1 Thermoplasmatota archaeon
GCCGATGCAGACGTTGCAGTGTAGCTTTTCCATCACCCCGCGCATCGTCTCGACCGGACACGGCGCCCCTGCCATGATGCCAGTGCGCAGCGACGAGACGTCGTAGTTCTGGCGGTCCATGACCTCCAGCTCGCGGATGAACATCGTCGGGACTCCGTGGAGTATCGTGCACTTCTCCTTCTCCACGAGACCGAGCACCTCCTCGGCGTTGAAGGCCTTCACCGGGACCATCGTCGCGCCGTAGGCGGCGCAGAGCGTCAGGCTGAGCACGTTGCCGAAGCAGTGGGAGAACGGGACGGGGATCAGCACTCGGTCGCGCTGGCTCGCCTCGAGCACGCGTCCGACATCGGTGGCATTGCGCACGATGTTGTTGTGCGTGAGCATCGCCCCCTTGGACTTGCCAGTCGTTCCGGAAGTGTAGAGGATGAAAGCCACGTCGTCCGGGTCGATGGCGCGCATGAGCTTGAAGAAATCCTGCGTCGTCCGCCACTCGATTCCCGACTGCTGGACCTCCTCGAAGACGAGGTTCTCCGCGCCGGGGTCCCCCGCGACGATGATGTGCCTGAGGTTGGGCAGCTTCGGTTTGATGGTCGTCATCATCTCGACGTAGTCCGCGCCCTGGTACTTGTCGGCGACTATCACCGCGACCGAGTCCGAGTGCCCGAGGATGTACTCCGCCTCGGCTGGCTTGTACCATGTGTCCATCGGAATTATGACGGCGCCGAGCTTGGCCAGGGCGAACCAGGAGACAATCCACTCGATGGAGTTGGGCATCCAGAGCCCGACTTTGTCGTCGCGCGTGACACCGAGCCTCATCATGCCGACGGCGAGCTTGTTCGCCTCCTCGTTGAGCTGCGCCCATGTGATCCTCCGGTCGCCGAAAATCGTCGATTCCTTGTCCGGGAAGACGAGCGCGCAGCGGTCGAGGAGCGCGCCCACCGTCAGTTCGTCCATGATATCGCTCCGTCGCGGCGTAGAGCGGGCTTCATGATAAGCTTTTTCCCTCGTTGGCTCGCGCCTGCCAGCGGGCGACAGTGCGCCGGGCGAGCTAGGATGCAGATGCGTTGCAGAAGCGCGCCCCGCAACTCAATCAGTAGCTGCCCGCCTGCTCATCCGCGCAGGTGCTCGAGCACCCTGTCAGCGATGTTGCGGGCTCCGTCGCGATTGGCGGCGAGCTCCATGAGGCGGCTCGCGTTGCGCTCGTAATCGCCATGCCTGGCGACGATGTCGTCCAGGGCGGCCTTAAGGCTCTCGGGGTTGAACTCGTGCTGCTCGATGACTCGGGCGGAGCCGTGGGCCGCCATGCCCTCGGCGATGCCTTCCTGCTCGGACTGCGTCGGTACCGGCACGAGGACGGCTGGCTTTCCGAACCTGGCGATTTCCGAGACCGTCGACAAACCGGCCCTCGAGACCACGACTGTGCAGGATTTCAGGAGCTGGCATCTCTTGTCCGTCCACCCGACGACGTTGACCTTGCCGCCGAGCCACTCGGAAGCGAGGTCGGACTGGTTGCCCTTGACGATTATCGACTTCTGGTCGAATTGCGTCAGGGTATTCTTCAGGGTTTCGATTATCGGGCCGCGAGTCTTTCCGGGGCCGCTCACGGCCGCGTAGACGAACAGTCCGCCTTCGAACCCCAGCTCCTTGGCGGCATTGCCCCCGCAGGCGAAATCTTCGGGCTTGGCGCGGTACACTGGGCCGACGTAGTTCAGCCGTTTCCTCACAGCCTCGGGCACGTCCATCGTCTCGCGTGAGATGGTGTCCGGGGGAGGCAGGTCGGGGACGAATATCTCCTCAGCCCTCCGAGTCCAGTAATAATTCGCGTTTGAGATTTTCTCGCTCGCCCAGCGCTTCAGGCGGCTGCTGCGCCAGCCAGGCATCAGAAATCGCATCTGGTTCGAGATGAAGAAGTGCGGTGCGTCCCGTTCGCCCGTTGCGAAGGTCGTCGAGTACCTGGAATCTATCAATATTGCGTCTGGCTTCAGTGAAGCGAGTCTGCGGCGCTCGTGCTCCAGGTGCACCGCGAACGTTCCCAGGTACAGGGGTATCTTCATCCCGGAACTGGCGACCGCTATCGAACCGTCGTCGTACTCGTCCCACATCATGGGCGGCGACCGATAGGCCTTGTAGCCCGCGGAGGTGATGTAGTCGTACGCTGGCCCGTACGTCGAGAAGACGCACTCCACCCCTTCCGCCTTCAGGAGGTCCGCGACGGCGGCGACCCTGCCGATGTGACCCAGGCCTATGCCACACGCGGAAATGTAGACGGTCCGCTTCCCGTTCGCCATCGGCGACTCTACTGTTCTTTGTATATAAAATACGTTAGATTTATCAATGACAAGGCCATGCAAGCGCGAGCGTCGCATCCATGAGCAAGATTGGCCGCCTGCCGTTTCAGTTCTTCACGCCGATGCGCAAACATCCGAAGCTGATGTACCGCATGATGCGCGGGGCCTACAAGAAGTACGTCACAGCCGAGCGGGCGCACGGGCGGGAGGACGGCACGAGCGACGCGCTCTGGCTCATCAGTATGAGGATTACCGCGCGGTGCAACCACCGATGCGCCATATGCGGCCAGCAGGGTGTGAAGGGGTACAATCGCCTCAACAACGTCCAGAAGGTCACCGATGAGGTTCCGCTCGAGACGTACAAGAAGATGGTGGATGATGTCGTGCATCTCAAGCCGCACATCTACATCACCGGTGGCGAACCGTTCCTCTACAAGGATTTGATTCCACTCGTACGATACATGAAGCAGAAGGGGCTCTCCGTCCAGGTCGTGACGAACGGCGTCGGGCTTGAGAGGTACGCCAAGGACATCGTCGACGACGAGTGGGACATGCTCTGCGTCTCCATCGACGGGCCTCGCGACGTTCACGACAAGTGTCGCGGGCTCGTCGGGGCGTACGACACGATGCAGCGCGGGATGAAAAAAATACAGGACATCAAGAAGGCCCAGAAGAAGAAGTACCCGACCTTCTACTCGCTGAGCACCCTCTCGGAGAACAACCAGGCGAACCTGATGGACACGCTCCGGGAGGCGGAGGCGCTCGACCCGGACATCATCGGCGTCTACTACTCATGGTTCACCAGCGAGGACGTGGGCTGCCGCCACTCGGAGATAATTAAAAAGGAGCTGGGCGTCGAGCCGTTCGCCTGGAAGAGCTACGCGCGCGACATGTCCGGGATGGACCCGAAGGTCATCGCGGAGACGGTGGCGAAGGTCAAGAAGACGAAGTTCAAGGCGCCGGTCGTCTTCATCCCCCAGATAGAGCCCGAGGAGATTGACGAATACTACCACAAGCCCGAGAGCTTCCTCGGCTGGAAGGAGTGCCTCTCGCCCTGGTTCCAGATCGACATCATGCCCAACGGCGACGTCGTGAACTGCCGCGACTTCCCCGACATCCACATGGGCAACATGCAAAAAACACCACTGCTCGAAATTTACAACGGCGAGATGTTCCGCAAGTACAGGAAGGCGCTGGCGAAGCAGCCGGACGGCGTTTTCCCGCTGTGCTCGAGGTGCTGCGGGCTGATGGGGTACTGAGGTATACTTAGATAAATATATATATATGGGGCAATATATATGTTCGGTGAGAGGGCGAAACAGTAAAGTTAATTAGTAGGCGGAGTACTGTCCCCTCATATAAGGTGAAACCCATGGCCGTCATAGACACTATCCAGCATGTGGAAGAGCAGCTGAAGAGTGGAAGTATGACTGTACAGCAGTTGTGCGGAGCGTTGGGGTGCTCAACGGATTTCGAAATCATTCAGTCTATAGCAATCTTGGAGTTCGAGAATAAAATAAAGACTTCCGGATATGAACAGGTGTTCCGCGAGGATGGTGGAGCTATCCTGATGGCGAAATATTCACTAGCGTAATTACATAGCGGTGGTTAGATGGAATCTAAAAACAGCTATCACCACGAGTCGTGGGAGTCTTTCGGACAGAATGTTATTAAATTCGTAGAAAACAAGCGATCACAATTATCTACAGATAGTTTCGATGTAATATTGGGTTTTACACGAGGTGGACATGTCCTAGCAACAGTATTGTCTTGTTATTTACGTGATTTAATCGATGAATATGCAAACTCAACACATAAAGGGGCTGTACGCCCCATCCCAGGTAAAATCTCAATTAAAAGGTATGACAATGCATGTTTCGTAATGCAGGAGGCCGCATCACGAGAAGAAGTACTTGATCTCGCGGAATTGAAGAAAGATTTATTTGGATTTTGTCAAGAACACGAATTAAAAAAAATTAATGTGTTACTGGTCGATGATAATTTAACCGGATCAAGTAGAATGGATTGGATGATAGAACAAATAAGTCGGCTAGATTTTATCACATTAAAAACATTAGCCTATACAAGACATCCATCGTTTATTACTCCTTCTTTATCATATATTATTCGTGATTACCCAAAGGGCACATCTTTTTTCGTCATGCCATATCATAAGGTAAATAACAAAGTGACTTTAAAAAACGTTGATGTTTCGGAGATGGTGACATTTTCGTTGCGATATAAAGATAAAATTAATTTGGAGATTCTAAAAAACGACATTGAATGTCTCAGAGATTTTACAAAGGCTGGGCTAGTGGACAGGGGCGAATATAAACACATCACAATAAAACGAGGTGAATCTGCAATGAATTTTGCAATTGGTGTAAACGAAATTATTTTTATGTATCTGCCACAGAAATGGTATCCTCCAAAGAAGTGTTTGAAGGGGGAGCATCCAATTTTTAAGACCTCATTATGCAAGTATTGTGGGGTTACACTAGATGCCAATTATTGTACATTATGCTCATATTTACATTGTAATTTTGACATCATTCAATTATTGGTGCAATGGGAAGACGGCGACCGGGTAATGGGCGTGTATGGTCGCAATCCGTCTACACCTAAAGACTTGATTCACGTTGCGGAGGAATGGTTGAAGGATAATTTTGGATCGAAAATTGTTATAAATGCATAAATCAAGAAATAGCCCCTAATAAAAGTGCTCGCACTAATATCCCTTTGTGCTTTCCCATATTATTTTTTTAGTTAAGCCTTCGAGATCTGGAAATAAAGTAGCAGCATTAACACCATATTTATCCAAAATATTTCTACTATGCGAACGCTCAGTTATCGGGAAATCTAGAATAATTTTACCAAATGAGGCCGGTTCATCAAAGAATACGGATTTATCAAGTGTGTTTGTTACATCTGGTTGTATAGTAAATACACCCATTTGTGCGCGTATTCGAGATGAGGTATGTGACGGACGATAAACTGCAGCATGATCATAATCGAACGGCTCTTTTTTTTCATCATATGGAACATAATAATTAAATTTTAAATAGTAAACAGCACTTTGAATAATGACATCTTTTTCCTCCGTGGGGGGCGCCTTCTCCAGAGCAAAATATAATGCCACAAGTGGATTATATGTCCAATCTAGTAATCTCGTTGGGAGTCTGTAGTGTTGAGCTAATGCTAACCACTCCCAATTGTTGATTGGTTTCACATCTAAAAATGGGGCGGCTTCTGATTTGAATCGAGTAATTATCTCATCTTCAAAATTCAGCAAAGACTTCATTTCACGGTGCGGTGTGTAAATCCCGCGACCAATACTTGGAATGAGTCTATGATTTACATTATGTACGCCTCTGAATATTATTGCATTAATTATATCCTGGCTATAGGGCTTACTTTCTTGATAATATAAATTCACATCGGTGACATATTTATGAAACTCGGTAAAATTTGAGACCGTACATTCTTCCATGAGTATCATTCCTGAATCAACACTATGACATAAAAGGATTCCTTTGAGGGGAGAACCTTATCCCCGCAGCCTATTTATAGGGGCTATCCATCGGTAGGCTTGCTCTTTTCGAAGAGCCGATGAATGATGAAGCGCCGGGCGCGCGGGGTCTTTCCCCTCGCGGTCGACGTGGAATGAGGTGAAAAAATGGCAAAGCCAATGTACGTTAGGTTCGAGCAGCCGAACGAGGTAACGGAGAAGGTCTTCGCGCTGGCGGAAGCGGTCCGCGAGAGCGGGAAGATGCGCAAGGGGACGAACGAGGTCACGAAGCTCGTCGAGCGCGGCGACGCCCTGATGGTCATAATGGCCGAGGACGTCTCGCCCGAGGAGATACTGGCCCACATGCCAATACTCTGCGAGGAGAAGGGCGTCCCGTACGCCTACATACCTGCCAAGGCCGACCTCGGGAAGGCGGCCGGAATGGAGAAGCCAACGGCGTCTGTCGCGATAATCGACGTCGGCAAGGGAAAGCCAATCCTGGACGAGATTGCGGCGGCCGTGAAGGCCCTGAAGCAGTGAGGGGGCGTACCCGATGGACGCAGATGGAATACCGGCCGAAGTGGTCGAAGTCGTCGGCAGGACCGGCATGACAGGCGAGGCAACGCAGGTCAAGATAAGGGTCCTCGACGGCCGCGACAAGGGCCGAATCATCACCCGCAACGTCATGGGACCCGTGCAGGTCGGCGACGTGCTGGTGCTCAGGGAAACCGCGCGCGAGGCACGCAAGCTCGGCGTGAGGTGATTGCAGATGGTCGACAGGAAGAACTGCTCGTTCTGCGGACAGGAGATAGAGCCCGGCACGGGCTCGCTCTACATCCGCAAGGACGCGGTTTCGTACAACTTCTGCAGCAACAAGTGCAGGAAGAACCAGATCAAGCTCGGAAGGATTCCGCGCAGGACGCGCTGGACGAAGGCGTTCGTGGACTTGAAGGCCGCGGGCCTGAGCAAGGAAGCTCGCGCCAAGCCAGCCGAGGGCGAGGAAGCCGATGGCGAGCCGGCCCCGGAGAAGCCGGTCGCGAAGAAGGTCAAGAAGGCCGACGTGGCATCTGGAAAGCCGCAGGCGACAGCGCAGAAGGCGGACGAGCCAAAGGCATCCAAACCCGCAGCCGGGGCCGAGCCGAAGAAGAAGACGGCTTACCAAGAGCTCAAGGAGCTCAGGCCCGAGGTGCCGCAGGAGAAGCCGAAGTCGGAACCCAGGGCAGCACCCGCTGAAAAACCAGCCGATGCCAAGCCGAAGGCCAAGGCGCCCGCAAAGAAACCAAAGGCAGAATGAGCGGAGACGAGGCGATGACGAGGACGTTCGCAATGGTCAAGCCAGACGGGGTCCAGCGCGGCCTCGTCGGCGAAATCGTCGCCCGCTTCGAGAGGCGCGGCGTCAAGCTGGTCGCGATGAAGATGCTGCGCATCCCGCGCGAGATGGCCGAGCGGCACTACGGCGAGCACAAGGGGAAGCCGTTCTACGAGCCGCTTGTGGAGTTCATCACCAGCGGCCCGGTCGTGGCGATGGTGCTCGAGGGCGACAACGCAGTCCTGATGGTCCGCGAGATGATGGGCAAGACCGACCCTCAGAAGTCGGCGCCCGGAACTATGCGAGGCGACTGGGGCATTTCGATGTCGCGCAACGTCATCCACGGCTCGGACTCGGACGCGAGCGCCGAGAGGGAGATAGGCATCTTCTTCAGGCCCGAGGAGCTCGTCGCGTACACGCGGATAGACGAGGCCTGGCTGTACGGAAAATAACGAATCGACACCATGAAATCCTTTTAATTCCTTCTTCTCCTCAATTCACTTTTATCAGGACTATCTCGCTCCTCGTCCCGAGCCGCATCGGCGGCCCCCACGTCCCCGCGCCGGTCGAGGTGTGCACGTGCATTCCGCCGCGCTCGTGCAGCCCGCGGTACTCCTTTCCCCACACAAGCCTGTTGATGAGCGTGAAGGGGAAGAACTGGCCGCCATGCGTGTGGCCGCAGAGCATCAGGTCGATTCCAGCCGCGCGCGCCTCGTCGAGGCCGTCCGGTTGGTGGTAGAGCAGGACCGTGTATTTTGACCGGTCAAGGGGCAACCTCGCCAGCGCCTCCTTCAGCTCCCTTGCCCCGCCATAATCCACGCCGACAATCTGCACGCCGCCAGCAAGCGCGACCGCGCCCCTGAGCACCCTCACCTTGGTCTTTGCGAGCATCCCAACAACGTCCTCGACGCCCGCGTAGTACTCGTGGTTGCCGAGCGTGAAGAATGCGGGCGCGACCAGCCCGTCGAGGACGGCGAACGGGTTTCCAGCCGGGTCCATCGGGCTGTCGGCCAGGTCGCCGGTGATGAGGACCAGGTCGGGCTTGGCACCGTTGGCCATCCGGACGAGCCTGGCGAGGCTCTCGGGGCCGTGGGCGGCTCCGACGTGGAGGTCGCTCATGTGGAGGATTCTCAAGGGCCGGTCGAGCTTCCGCGAGGAGATACAAACATCCCTGAGGACGACGAAATGCGGCACAGCCAGCGAAATGAGGACGAGCGCTGCCGTGCCTCCGACGAACGCGTACGCGACCGTCCGGTCGCCGAAATCGACGAACCACCCGAGCGCGTCGTAGGCGATGGAAGCGAAAATCATGTAGATGAGGAACCCGAGCCAAGTAGCGGCAGCGAAATAGTACGCTTTCGTGGCGAGGCACGACCTCGCGCTCCTCACGACCATGGCAAATGTGAAAGACAGCGAGGACGCGACCGTGAATGCGAGGAAGGGCCATCCGTGCCTCAGCCCGAGCATCGAGAACAGCCTCGTGAGAACGTAGAGGTTGAAGAGAAAGAGCATCCCGAAGAAGACGGCGAAGAAAACCAGATAGCCCAGCGCGCGGCCCGCGCCCTGCCTGGCCCACGGGGGCATGTGGGGGTTGTCGGGCTCCTTCTCGGTCGTTTCCGCGCTCAAGCGGGCGTTCCAGGCAGCGGGGAGATTTAAAGATATTGCCAGAGCTGCGATACGGTGGCTCAGCCGAACGCCGAATATGCGACGGAGACCGATGCCGCAAATACCATCCAGGAAATCGCCAGTGAAGTCCCGACGCGCCATCTGAGATCGACCTTGTCGTCCCCGTCGAGGAGCCTCGAGCAGAAGTGCGATATCACGAGCACCATGAGGACGAGGTAGACGCCCACCACGAGCGCGAAGAGCCAGACGGGCATCATCTCGACGCCGTCCCCGACGTCGGCGAACGTGCTCGACAGCAGCGCGAAAAGCCCGACGGTCACTCCCATTATCAAAGGCGCGAAGAGCGCGGCGGTGCTGCGCATGTTCTCGGAAACCCCCGTGAGCTGGAGGCGCGTCTCGCGCTCGGTCTTCTGGAGGCCGCGGAGGTAGCCGGAGAAGTCCATCATCATCTTCCCCGCGGTCTGCGGGTCCATGCTGGACGAGGCCACGGCGGAGCGCAGCGAGGCCCGTATCGTGCGCGAGCCCACGCCGCCCAGAGCGCCCATCTCGGGGTCGAGTAGCGCCCGCTCGGGCGAGAGCCCCGACGATGCCATCGTTCCGCCGATTTTCAGGAACAGCTTTCCTATTTCCGAGCCGCCCATCATCGAGCCGACGAGCGGGAACGCGGACTCCAGCGGAACTCCCTCGGCGACGCGCCTCCCGAGCTGGAACAGCGCATCGGGAAACTCGGCCTCCATCGCGGCGACGCGCCGCCTCTCGACCCTAGCGAGGGAAGCGGAACGGGCCAGGTGGAGCCCGAGGGGAACGGAGAACGCCCCGAGCGCCATCAGCACGGCGGCGAGCAGGCTCCCCTCCGAGCCATCGAGGGCAAGAATCGCAGAAAACCCGGCGAAGACTGCCGCGAGCGCGGTTGGCGCGAGCGCCCCAACCCGTGGAAGGGGGACCTCGGGGGGCGACGACGTGCCAGGCCTCTTCCCCAGGACGCCCTGGGCGTAGGCGAAAGCGAGCCCGGGGAACGCAAGGTCCATCAGCAGGATTGTCGCAACGGCCGTCGCGCGCGGGTCCCCGCCCGCGGCCAACCCCTGCTCCATGTTGCTGACGTCGAGGGTGCCGATGGCCATCATCGGGAGCATAGAGCCGACGACCAGCGGCAGCAGGATGCCGAGCGCGAAGAGTATCGTCGTCGGCCCAGACAGCCCTGCTGCAAACTCCTCGATGCACCTGCGCGTGCCGGCCAGCGCGGCCTCGGTCGCCTTGTCGAGCACTCTGGCACGGCCCTCTCGGGTGCGCTCGGAGACCGCCCCCCTGACGGAGTAAAGGGCCATCTTCAGCTCCTCGCCGTCCCCGGACCACTCGGCGGCGAAGTCCATGAAGGAGTCGTCGACGCTCCGGCTCTGCCGCGTCTCGACGCTCCATATCACCTTTCGCAGGGCGCTGGACAGAGGCTCCTCCCCGTTCTCGGCCGCGAAGAGCACGGCCCTCTCGAGCGACGGGACGAGGTTGAGGGACATCACCATGTAGCAGATGGTTTCCGGGCTCTTGCCGAGGGAGCGCAGGCGCACCCGCCGGGCTATCGACATGGGAAACTGGGCCGAGAAGGTGTATCCTCCGAGGCCGGTCAGACCACCCACCGAGAGAACGACGGGCGCATTCACCCAAACGTCCAAACCTGCCGCGACAACAACCAGCGCGGCTAAAAAGGAACCCAAACAGAGCCCGGCGAAGCCGCAAAGCAGCGCGAGCGCGTCCGCCTCGTGCGGCTCGACGTCGAGGCCTATCAGCGCCGTCGCAGCCTTGAATTTACCGCGGTTCAGCCTTTCCCGCGCCGACCGGACGGCGGCTTTCCTCGCCGACAGCACCTTGCCAGCCGCAGCGAATTCCTTGCTGGCGACTCCATGAAGATTTTCCGTACTGGAGAGCTCCGCGGCCGCGTCCTGCTCCGCGAGGAGCGCGTCGCGCAGCCGCCGCTCCATCACGGCGTCGCTCCGCTCCCGTGCATCCTTTCTGGGGGACAGCACCCTCCCTGCGAATCTGGCCGCGCGGGCGTACGTGCCGGCAAGCCCTTGCTCAGAGCTTCGCTCCCGTCGCACCTTCAAACCACCGCCTCCAGCTGTCGTACACGGAACCGTAATCGCGGGCCGCGCCCTGACGGTCTACAAGGTTCCAGAAATGGCCGTTCGCGTCTGCGTTCCAGCGCGCCCCGGCGAACTCCTGCGAAACGCCAGCCGCGGCGACGAGTGAGTGCTTAATCTTGGCTCGGAGCTCGGCGTTGGCCAGCACATCTCCGTAGCCGATGCCCCAGCTCGCGGCTATGGCGGCGAGCCTCTCCGAATCTTTCCTGAGGTGCTCCGTCTCCACGAGCGCGTCCGCGGTCTCGTCGTAGCGAAGCAGTTCCCTGAATGCTGCATCCCCGCCGGACTTGATTACCTCGGAGATCGATGTCACGCGCCTGACCTGGCGCTGGCCCCCGCCGGGGCGCACGAGCCCGCACACGACGACAACGTCGGTGGCGAGGAACGATTTCGCCGGAATCCCAAGGTCGTAGACGATTCGCTCGTAGACCGATTGCGGGGAGTTGCCGTGAATGGTGCCCAGCACGGACGAGCCGGCGCTGCCGGAGCGCATCGCCTCGTACAACGTCTTGGCCTCGCGCCCCCTCACCTCCCCGAGCACGATGGCTGATTCGCCGAGCCTCAGCGAGACTCGGAGCGCGTCGTCGGCGGTCATCTCCTCGGTCCCGCCGAGGGTCGAACGGACGAAGAGGCTCTGGACCTTGTATCCCAACCGCTGCATCTGCGGGCCCGGAAGCTCGAGCGTGTCCTCAATCGTGAGGATGCGCTGGTTGCGCGGGAATTCGAGCATGAGCGCGCTCAGGAGCGATGACTTGCCAGCCCCTCGGCTACCGGCTATTAGCACGGTCGAGCGCCCGTCGACGAGCAGAGATAGCAGGCCCGCCGCGAGCGGCGTCAGCGCCTTGGCGCGCACGAGTCTCGGCAGCGTCCACGGCTCGGTGGAGTGCCTCCGGAGCGCGATTGCGACCCCGCCAGGGCTCAAGGGCTTCCCCACGACCGTGACCCTGGTCTTGAAATGTTCCAAGTCCGTCTCGAGGACGGGCATCGCCTCGGAGAACGGTCTGCCGCTGGCGAGCCGCATCCTCGACAGGACGCTCGCCGCCTCGCCGTCGGTGAGCAGGATGTTCGTCGAACACTTTCCAGAGCCAACGTCGACCGGCACCGGCCCGAGGGCCACGTGGACCGGGACCGAGTCCGCCGGGGCATCGACATAGACGTCCTGGACGTATGGGTCGTCGAGCGGGACTTCGAGGGCGCCCAGGCCGACCGTGTAGCGCACGAGGACGTCGGCAAGCCTGGCCGTGAGCGCCGCGACCTCGGCCGGGCCGGCTCCGGCGACGCCGCCTCTGCGCGCGAGGAGCCGCGACAGCGCGGCTTCGGCCAGGCTGCGAGCCCGCTCTCGCTGGAACCCCCCCTGCGCTGGAAGCGAGTCCGGCGGGTGAGCCGCCATCTCTAATCGAGCCTCGTGGACGAGGCGGTTCTGGTACATCGGCATCCTGAACTCGTCCGGGGCGATGTGGTAGAACGTCTCCCCCGTGGCCGCCAGGCGGTAGAGGCTCACCGTCGCGTTCCCCGCCCGATATTCGAGAAGCAGGGTGCCGTCCGGGGGCTCTGGAACTATCCACGAAGACGCGAATGACGGGCGCATGCGGCGGCCTTGGGAGAGGAGCTTCAGCAGGGCCCGCTCCGCCTTGGCCGGGTCGAGCGAGTCGGTCGAGTCCGTTATGGCTCCCGCCATGGGGTGGGGCTTTCGGAGGATGGCTGGCGCGACTGCACGGGCGTCATCCGATGGAACGGGGGTCGCCTTCCTTTTCGGCCTGAGAACGACAGCATCGCTCAAGCGGATTCCCCCACGATTCCATAAGCATCCCTCATTATCCCTCGGCAAATGGCCACGTACTCCCGCCTCAGGTAGGCCAGGTCCTTCTCCGCCGCGCGGAAGCACCCCTCGCACGACGGCGACGGCATACCGCCCATCAGCGCAAGCTCGGCCTTCGCGAGGGCCGCGTGCCCCGCCCTGATGCCGCCGGTCAAGCCTTCAGCGCAGCCGCCGAAGAGCCTCGCCGGGTTCGAGCCGCAGTTCGAGCAAGCCTTGGAATCCGAAGGCGGAGCCCTGGCGGAGAACCTGCGCGCCGCGGCCCCGACGCGCCTCATGGCCTCCATGGCTTCGAGGCCCCGACCGGCGTACTCGGTTTCGACGTGGCCGGCGAGGACGATGGAATCCAGCGACGACGAGTGCGCCACGGCCGAAGACACGCCTTTCCAGCAGGCATCGGATGCGAGGTCGGATTCCCGGGCGCACGCCTTGCAGTCGAATGTGGCCACTATGCGGCCGTTGCTCTCGATGATGTCGACCAGGCATGCGGCATTGCTGGCGCGCGCTCTGTCTTTCTTCCCCATGCTATCGCCTTCCCGTAAGACCCGTGCCTATAAATTCCTTGGCGCGCCAGGGACAGGGAAAGGCATATATCAAACGAGCCGATGGGGGAATCGATACGATGAAGGATGTTAGGGAACGCATCGAGGGGTCCTTCCGCCTGTTGGCCTTCAGGCGAATGAAGCGGCGCATCTTCCTGATGGAGGTCGTGCTGCTCCTGTCCATCGCCTCCGTGCTGATGGTCTTCATGGGCGCCTCGGTCAACCCGTTCTACATCCCTCTCGACTACTTTCTCCTCATGATGTTCGTGCTCGTGCTGCTTCTCGTCCCGGAAAGCCAGTATCTGAGCCTCCTCGAAATCGCGCAGACGAAGAGCAAGAGCGGCAAGTACCTGATGGCAAGGAACAACGTGAGGAACGCCACGGCGATCATCGTGCTCTGCGTAGCCTTCGTCGTGATGTTCGCCCTCCCCCCCTCCGTGAAGGCGATGGAGGAAGGCTACACGACTAGCCACACGATCGAAATTTCCGGCGGGAATAACTTCACCTACAACTTCACGACACGCAACTCGATAGGAACCGTGACCGCTGACTCGGTCACCTTCGAGCCGTCGTCCGGGAGCGCCTGCATTTTCATCATCGAGTACGAGGATTGGGACGAGGAATTCGACGTCAACGTAAGGGACAACCCGGATTTCTTCGCGAACGATGGAGAAACACTCGCGTTCTCCCCGAGCGAATACGTCACCGGATTCCAGAGGTACGTGGTCTCGATGAACTCTTCGGACCCGATGGATGTCCGCGTCGAAGTCACCATCACTTACCGGATATCCGACGTGATAACGGGGTACATGCCGTTCCTCGGCATCGTCTTCATCGTCATCGAGGGATTGACGGTCTCCTACTTCCTGCCAATCCGTGAGAAGTACGCATCCAGCTCGATATTCAGCAAGAACTACGTCGAGACCAGGGACGTCGGCTCCGAGAAGCTGAGCGAGCGCGCGGCGGCGCTGGAGAAGGCCCTGAGCGACGACGAGATAACGAAGGAGGCGGAGCTCTCCGAGCCGCCCT
>DAIRED010000027.1:0-14140 GCA_036795795.1 Thermoplasmatota archaeon
AGGCTCGGGCGGGCTGCGCGCCGGCATGCCCGACCCGCTCGCCGACCCGCTCTCTGATTGCATGCCATCCCCGGCACTGCCATCTCCATCGGGGGCGACGCCTGTGCCTTCACCCGACAGGTGGACGGTCGCCGGAGACTTCGTTGTCAGCTGCGACGATGGCAACGACAGTGCCCTCGCCCCGGATATCGCCGCAGTCCCGCTCGGTAGCCCGTGGTCCGGGTCGCTGCACGCGGTCTGGCACGAGTACGAGGAAGGGCCATATTATGCGACGACCATTCATTATTCGATGTCCAAGCAGGACGAGCGCGGACTGAAGTGGAGCAACGACGAGCCCGCCGAGGGGGACCGGACGATAAGCGAGCCCATCCCGAACATGGATGCGGAGAACGCATCAGTGGCCGTGGACATCCAGGGCTACGTCCACGTTGTATGGTGCCAGCAGCTCACATCGTCTCCAAACACGTATGAGGCGTTCTACAGGATGTCATACAACAATGGCTTGGATTGGACGGCCCAGCAGAGGATTAGCTACCGGAAGAACGGCGGCTACGACTCGCACGAGCCTTTCGCGCCGAAGATAGACATCAGCGACAACTACCTGGGCCAGAAGGTCATCCACGTCGTATGGAGCGAGCTGGACCCGCAGACGACGCGCATGGAGGTCATGTATTCGAGGTCCGCGGACGGCGGCAACACATGGACAGGCACGTCTCAGGAGACTCCGATATCCAGCACGAGCAGCGAAGAGTGGGCGACCGACCCCGACATTTCGGTCGGCGGCAACGCAGAGCTCGTCCACGTCGTGTGGAGCCAGTTGAGCACGATCTCGTGGTCGAGCGAGGTGTACTACACGCGCTCGACGACCGCTGGCGCGAGCACATGGACGACCGAGAACGCCGTCAGCTTCGCGCCTTCGACGCCGGACGACAGGAGCGTCGGACGGGCGCGGGTCACGTCCGTCGGGGGATTGGTGATGACGATATGGGACCAGCCCATCCAGGTGTCCGGACAGTACAGCGAGATATGCATTTCAGTCTCCACGAGTGCGGGAGGAACCGGAAGCTGGAATGGCGCCAACTCCGACATTCCCATAAGTTTCCATGACGGCAACTGGGGCGCGGACCCCGGCTCGCTGGACGTCATCGTCGGAGAGATAGGGACTGCTTACGCTGTGTGGACCGAATACGACGAGACGAGCCCGTTCGGCTCGAGCGAGATATACTATTCCATGAGCACCACCCCGTCGGTCCCCGCGTCTTGGAGCGGGAGAACAGCGGATTACGTGCTCAGCACGCCGGACGGGACTCCTGGCGAGCCTACGAGTGCGGTGAAGCCTGCCGTGGACATAGCCACGATGGCTGGGAAGGAGCGGCTCCAGATTGCGTGGAGCGAGCCCAACAGCGCCATCGAGGGTGACGGGGGGTTGAACCCGGAACCGATGTCGCGGGGCGGCAGACTGGTAGGCGGGGGCAACGAAATCCACTACATCCCCGAGACGACCTTCGATATTCCAATTTCCACGCTCGGCTGGAGCTTCATCTCCGTCCCGCTCGTGCAGTACAACACCTCGATAGCGGTCGTCCTGGACGACAGCTGGGGCGACGGCTCGACGACGTGGGACAGAGCCATTTGGTACAACCCTTCGACGCCAGCGGACCCATGGAAGCAATACAACACAGCGTGGCCATCGGCAATGAACGACCTCACCATTCTCAACCACAAGATGGGAGTGTGGGTGAACATCACCGCCGTCGGGGACGGTCTCCTCACTGGGGCCGGCAACAACACCAACAACTCCCAGATAACGCTCAAGGCGGGTTGGAACCTCATCGGATATCCGGCGCTCGACGATACATCATACACGGTGGCAAACCTCAAAACTGCGACTGGCGCCACCATCGTCGAGGGGTACAACGCCAACGCCACGTACAAAACATCCAACCTCGCGAACACGTACGTACTGAAGAGGGGAAAGGCTTACTGGGTGCTCGTCCCATCCGAGACCACGTGGACCGTGAATTGGTGAGCGCCGGCGCATGAACAACGTTTAAATACAGATAGCGTTTTGGGGCGCCTACTGGTGAAAACATGGTTCGCAAGCCAGGTAAGATGTACACGCAGACGAAGGGCAAGGCCTACTGCCGCAGGGAATACATGGGCGGCGTGCCAGCGAACCGCATAGTCCAGTACGACGTCGGGAACGCCAAGGGCGACTTCCCCGTCGTCATGACGATGCAGGTCGACGAGACGTGCCAGATACGCCACACGGCGCTCGAGGCCGCGCGCATCGCCACCAACAAGCACATCCAGAAGTTCGCCGGCTCGCTCGGCTACCACCTCAAGATTCGCGTCTACCCGCACCACGTCATCAGGGAGAACAAGATGGCGACGGGCGCAGGCGCAGACCGTGTCTCGTCAGGCATGCGCAGAGCCTTCGGCAAGGCCGTCGGCACCGCGGCCAGGATGAAGCGCGGGCAGAAGATAATGACGTTGCGCACGAGCCAACTCCATTACGAGGCCGCCAAGGAAGCGCTCCTCAAGGGCGGCTACAAGCTCCCGACGCCGGTCCGCGTCATCGTGGAGAAGTCCGGCGAGAACGCCTGAGCAGCATATTTTATCTACCCACCGCACCTTTTACAGCTGACATGTCAGCCCCGCGCCTAGTCGTCCCAATCAAAGACGCGCCCCCGGCAGATTTCAGGAACCTTGGAGTCCCCGCGTCGCGCCTAGCGGTGCTGGCCCAGGCCGGGATTTCAGTTCCGGACGGTTTCGTCGTTTCCCAGGAAGTGCTTTCTTCGGTCCTCGCAGGCGAGCTGGGGCAATCCCTCGCCGCCCTGGGAGTCAGGGCGGAGAAGGCGGGCCAGGGCGAGCGCCAGGCGCTGCGCGCCGAGGCCGCGAAGCTGCTTGACGACGCGGGTCTGCCGTGGGAGCTGGAGATGGAGCTGGCGAAGGCGCTGGAGCCGATGGCCCAGGGCGCCTGGCTCGCCCCGAGCCAGGAAGACGGCGGGACGCCCGTGTTCGCCCCGGTGCGCACGAAGAACGCGCTCGTCGGGCGGGTGCGCGAGATATGGTCGGCTGTCCTGGACTCAGAAAAACCGGAAGGCTGGCACGAGCCGTTCGCCCCCGTCGTCGCGATAGCCGCGCGGGACTACGAGGTCTCCGGAATCGCTGAGCTGGGCGGGGACGCGCGAGCCCACGTCGACGTCGAGGCCGTGTTCGGCCTGCCGCAGGCGCTCTCGGACCGCAAGGTCCTGCGCGACAAATACCGCTGGTCCGTGGCGGAGTCGAGGCCGCTCAATGCCGAAATCGCGAAGCAAAGATGGCAGTACTCGGTGTCGGAGAGAGGCGTGTCCAGGATGGACGTCGCCCCGGCGCTGTCTGGGGAGCGCAAGCTGAGCGAGGATTCGCTGGCGGGCCTCGCGAGCGCGGTCACGGCGGCCGCGGAGGCGCTGGACGGCTCCCCCGCCGTCGTGTGGGCGCTGGAAGACGAAGAGATAAAGATTCTTTGGGTGCTGGACCTCAAGCCATACGAGCGCAGGCCCCTAAAAACGGCGAAGGCGGCGGGCAAGGCCTCGGTCGGCAAGGCAACCGAGCCATCAACCGCCGAGGGGAACTCCTCCCCCCAGACCTCGTCGTCCGAGCGGATGCCCGTGACCGCGACGAGGTTGCTGGCGTCGTGCGAGATGGGCTCGGAGCCCCCGGTCGCCCAGGAAATCCAGGGTATATTCCCCCTCTCCATCGACACGTGGCTGAAGGCCAACCTGCTTTCGCACCCGCAGTCGCCGGACGGGGAGGCAATACAGGCGATGAAGAATGCGCTGGCCGTCGCGCTCGAGGCGTACGCCAAGGCCGCTCGCCCGCGCCAGGTCGTCGTCTCGCTTTCGAACCTCACCAGCGACGATTTCGCTGCGATGCCGGGCGGAGAGAAGTACGAGCCGGGGGAGCGCAACCCGCTGATGGGATTCAGGGGCGGCGCGCGCCACCTTTCGCAGGGGCACGCGCGCCTGCTCGACGCGGAGCTGTCCGCCGTGGCGCTCGCCCGCCAGCGCGGGGCGCGCAACCTCTCTCTGGCGCTTCCCTTCGTGCGCACGACCGACGAGATGGGGGCGCTAGCGGCCAGGGCGAGGGACGCCGGGCTCGAACGGGGCCAGGACTTCAAGCTCTGGATGTTCGTGGAGGTGCCGTCGAACGTCTTCCTCGCGGAGGAGTTCGCGACCCTGTGCGACGGTCTCGCCATACGGCTGGAGCCACTGTACCAGCTGCTCTCGGCGGTGGACCCGGGGTCGGTGTATCTGGCCGACGCGGGGTTCGCCAGGCCAGCCGACGAGGGGGCGAGGCGGGCGGTCGCGCGCGTCATCCAGCGGGCGCACTCCGCCGGAAAGCCGGTCATCGTCTGCGGCGAGAGGCTGCACGAGGCGCCCGAGGTTCTCGAGACGGCGATACGCGAGGGCGTCGACGGCGTCTCCGCTCCGCCGGGGCGCGTCGCGGAGCTGGCGAGGGCGGCGGCGTCTATCGAGCAGCGCATCCTGCTCGAGGGCGCGGCGAGGCTCAGGAACGGGGGAAAGGCTTGAGCCGGACGGATGGGGGATTCCCTCGCGGGGGGTCTTCGAAGAGGGTTGCGCTCGCCGAGCTGGACGAGGCGCTCTCCGAGGATTTTTCGTTCGGCGGCGGGCGAGTCCTCAGCTCGATGTGCACCGCCCCGCTCGACGTTGCGATAGCGGCGCACGCGCGCTTCATCGAGTCGAACCTGGGCAACCCTGGCCTCTATCCGGGAACCGCCAGAATCGAACGCCGCGTGGTCGCCTGGGTATCGGACCTCATGAAAGGGCGGAACCTCGCCGGCCACGTCGTCGGCGGCGGGACGGAGGCGAACATCACCGCCCTCTGGGTGGCCCGCAACGCGACGGGAAAGAAGGAGGTGGTCTTCCCCGAGAGCGCGCACTTCTCGTTCATGAAGGCCTGCGATTTGCTGGCGTTGAAGCCCGTCGTCGCGCGCCTGAACGACGACTTCACAATCGACGTGGACGACGCGCGCCGAAAGGTCGGGCCGCGCACTGCGGCGGTCGTCGGAATCGCCGGAACGACGGAGGTCGGCGCAGTCGACGACATCGCCGCGCTGGCCGATGCTTGCGAAGGCAAGACGTTGCACGTCGACGCGGCCTTCGGCGGCTTCGTCATACCGTTCATGCGCGAGCTGGGACACGGCTTCCCTGACTTTGATTTCACTGTGCCCGGAGTCAGCTCCCTGGCCATCGACCCGCACAAGATGGGGATGGCGACGGTGCCGTCCGGAATCTTGCTGTTCCGAGGCGGGGAGAAGCTTGCGGACATCGCGCACGACGCGCCGTACCTGACGATGACGAAGCAGACCGCCCTTTCCGGCACGCGTTGCAGCGCGGCCGTCGCATCGACGTACGCGGCAATACGCACCCTGGGGCGCGAAGGATACGTCAAGCTCGTGAAGGACTGCATGGACAACACCGCGTATCTGGCGAAGCGCGCGGAGAGGGAAGGTTTCTCCCTCGCCCTGAAGCCGAGGATGAACCTCGTCAACCTCGACGTCAAGCGCCCGGAGAAGCTGCAAGAGGAGTTGAATAAAATCGGCTGGAAGGTCTCCAAAGCCTGCAACCCCCGCTCGCTCCGGATGGTCGTGATGCCACACGTCACGCGCGACGTCATCGATGCGTTCGTCCCCGACCTGGCGAAGGCCGCAAAGAAGCTGGGTGAGCTATGAGAATCGGCGACCTTAATGTGGACATCGACGGCGCGGTCCGCGCCGCGCTGAAGCGCAAGGCGAAAACGATAACCCTCCAGGTTCCCGAGGGGCTCAAGCGCCGCGCCGGCGAGATGGCCGCCATATTCGAGGCGCGGGGCGTCTCCGTCGAGCTCGCCGGCGACCCGTGCTACGGCGCGTGCGACCTGGCCTCGATAACCGTTGGCCAGGTAAGCGGCGACCCCTGCGCTGGCTACGGCGGCGACATCCTCGTGCACGTCGGCCACACGCCCGTCGGGCTGCCGGGCGACGCCGATGTGATTTTCGTCGAGGCGAAATCCGCCGCGCCGGTCGGAGCCGCCGTCAGGAAAGCGCTTCCGCTGCTCGGCGGGAAGGTCGGTCTCGTCACGACAGCGCAGCACGCCCACTCCCTCGCCGAGGCTGCTGGCATCGTCCGCCAGGCGGGCAAGAAAGCCCTCATCGGCAAGGGCGACGCTCGTGTGAAGTATCCCGGCCAGGTCCTCGGCTGCAACGCCAGCTCAGCCCGCGCGGTCGCGAAGCGCGTGGACTCTTTCCTCTACATCGGGACCGGCACGTTCCATCCCATCGCGGTGGCTTTGGCGACTGGCAAACCCACAATCGCAGCGGACCCGCTCACGGGCGAGGTGCAGGACGTCGGGCCGCTGGGCGAGCGCATCCTCCGGCGCAGGCACGGCCTCATCACCGCCGCCTCGAAGTCCCGCAGCTTCGGGATAATCCTCTGCTCCAAGCCGGGCCAGAGTCGGAAGGCGCTCGCTTTCTCGCTCGCGCGCAAGCTCCGCGCGGCGGGGCGGGAGGCGCGCGTCGTGACGGCGAACGAGATAGAACCGTGGCGCTTCAAGGGGTTCGCATTCGACGCTCTCGTCTCTACCGCCTGCCCGAGGCTGGCAATCGACGATTGTTCGAGGTTCGACGTGCCGATTATCACCCCCGTCGAGGCCGAGATTGCCATAGGCTTGAGGAATTGGTCCGAGTACGTTTTCGACGAGATTTCACCGCGGCGCCGGTGAAGCGCGCCGACGTTTTGCCCGACAAATCCGCCACCGATTCCATTTACAGAATAATATATATACCAGAAAACCCATTAGCCTTTACAAATCTAGAAAGGGATGGATGCACGATGAAATCGATAATAGACTCAGCCTTGCAGAAGCACGATGAGGACCAGAAGAGCGCGGACGTTCTGAAGAGCGCGGGAATGCCGAGCCAGGCATCTGTCGGCAGCCCGGACGACGACGAGCTGATGAAGCTGGTCGAGACCCTTAAAATCAACATCAAGATAATCGGCTGCGGCGGCGGCGGGTGCAACACAATCAACCGCCTGACCCAGTCCGGCATCGTCGGGGCACAGCTCCTTGCCATTAACACCGACGCACCGCACCTGCTCCACATCCACGCCCCGAAGAAGATGCTCATCGGCAAGAAGATTACGCGCGGCCTGGGAGCGGGCGCGCTGCCGGAAGTCGGCGAGGCCGCGGCGAAGGAGAACGAGGACGAACTGAAGGCGTACATCGCCGGCTCGCACATCGTCTTCGTGACCGCCGGAATGGGCGGCGGGACCGGAACTGGCTCGGCACAGTACATCGCCAAGACCGCGAAGGAGTCCGGCGCGCTGGTGATGGGCATCGTCACGCTGCCGTTCAAGGCAGAAGGACACCTGCGCATGGAGAACGCCCTCAAGGGCCTGGAGAAGCTTCGAAAATTCACAGACACGACCATCGTCATCAACAACGACAAGCTGCTCGAGCTCGTGCCGAGGCTCCCGCTGGACGCGGCCTTCAAGGTCGCGGACGAGATTCTCATGAACGCCATCAAGGGCATCACCGAGATAATCACGAAGCCAGGCCTTGTCAACATCGACTACTCCGACCTGATGACCATCATGAAGAACGGCGGCGTCGCGATGATTGGAATGGGCGACTCGGACGAGGACAGGGAGCGCGTGGACGAGGCCATCAAGGAGGCCATCCAGTCCCCGCTGCTCGGAGAGGTGGACATCTCCCAGTCCAAGGGCGCGCTCGTTCGCATCGTCGGCGGCTCCGACATGACCATCACCGAGGCCCAGAGGGCCGTCGAGCTCGTCGGCCAGAGGATTTCCCCGCAGGCCCGCATCATATGGGGATGCACCGTCGACCCGACGCTGGAGAAGTCGGTCAACATACTGCTGGTTCTCACGGGCGTGAAGTCGAAGCAGTTCGTGGAGAGCCACGGGCCGTCCGTCGTCACCGGCAGGCCGCCTCAGAATGATGCGTTCGAAGAGGTCAGGTAAGCCGCCGGCCAGGCGCTACCAGGGAAGCCAACGCCCCACGGTAACCGCCGCCGAGCGCAAGGCCGCCCGACGGGGCAAGCGCCCGCGCTACGTGCTCTTCGAGAGCGAAGACCACGACGCGCTCACCCGCGCGTACGCCGCCCTGCGGAACAAGCTGGACTGGAACGTCAAGCCGCCGCAGGTCATCGAGACGCGCGGGGCGCTCACGATAATCAAGTGTTTCCACAGGGACGTGGATGCGCTGCGGGCGCTGCTGACGGCCGTCACAGGCGTCAAAACCCGGCGCACGAGCGGGACGATAAGGGCGCTGAGAAGAAAATCTGTGTTGGCTGGTGCAGCCCAAAGGGTTTTGTAATCGTCGGGGGATTATCGTCATGTGTTCGTAGGCCGCGAGAGGGAACTATCCGCACTCTTGGAATACATCGGAACATTCCCGAAGCCGGCGCCGATGGCCATAATCGCACCGGCGGGAATGGGGAAGACGGCCCTTCTGGACGAGGCGGTGCGCGCGATTCCAAGTGGTGTCAGATTGGCTCGGCTGGCGGCGCGCCCTTTCTCTACACCGATGGAGGTAGTCCGTGGGGCTTTCACGGCCCTGGGTGGGGATTTCAACTCCGAGTTCGGCTGCGGATTCTCCGAGGTGATGGTCCTGGCGGCGGGGGGGCTGGTGGCCGCAAGGGCATCCAAGCTCGGCGCGGACCGCGTGGACGACGACATCTTCGGTGGAATGCTCGCCGCGGTAAAATCGTTCATCGAGGACTCATTCGGGGGCGCTGGCGATCGCGGTCTCGGACGGCTCGAGCACGAGGACCTGAAGGTCGTCATCCGCCCCGGAAAGGGATTCTCTCTCGTGGGCATCATTTCCGGACCCGAGAGCCCCAGCATGGTGGAGGAGATGGGGGCAGCGGTCGGAGCCATCGAGTCGGGGGAGCACGGAAGGATGGATGCTTGGAATGGGTCGATGGCGGAAATGGCGGGAGTCCAACGCATCGTTCAAGGACTCATCGAAATGCGCTGGCCGATACCCACCGAGCACAGGGCGGACGCGGCTCAGGACGTCACGCGCATCGCGGAGAGCTTGGTCGAACGCGCGTTCTCGTCGGGGAACGCCGTCATCGTCGTGGAGGACGTTCAATGGCTCAGTCGCGACCAGCGCGTGATAATCGCCCACCTGGCCAGAGGTATTGTGGGCTCGCGCGTGGGCCTGCTGGTCACTTCAAGACCTTTTGTGGAGCAGGGAACCGTGCTAGCTCCTTTCCACCAATTGAGCCTGGGGCCGTTGACTGCGGCGGAAATCGAGAATCTGGCCAAATCCAAATCCGGTACGACGGCCGACCTTGAGAAGATGAGTGGGGGCAACCCCCTCTTCTTGGCGGAGTTGCTAAGGATTGGCTCTGATTTCAGGCGAGCCGAGGGTTCGAGCCTTGAGGCGCTGATATCCGACAGGATTCGCACTCTCGATCCGCGCGCCCTTGAGGCGTGCGAGTATGCTGCTGCCATGGGCGCCCGCTTTGACACCGGTAGATTGGCGGCCGTAGCCGGCAAGGAGGCGCTGGACGCGCTCAACAAGGTGGATTTCATGACCTTTGAAGGCCCGCGTGGTGCCTTCTCGCATGCATTGTACCATTCTACAGTCTACGAATCGATGTCTCTGTTCCGGCGCTCCCACATTCACGAAGCGGTCGCGAAAGCCACCCCAACGACGGACATTTACGTCCTTGCACGTCACTCCCTCCTCGCCGGGCGGGATGCGTCGTGCATCGACCTGGGAATGAGGGCTGGCAACATGGCGGGCGACGGGCACGACCATGAAGTGGCCCTGTGGTATTACGACATGGTACTGTCACATGCGAAACGGTTTCGCATTGATGAGTATGCTTTGACTGGCGCGGTATGCAAGGCTGCGGAGGAGCTCGTGGCCATGGGCGAGACGGCGAAGGCAAAGGAGCTGATCGACAGGCACCTACCATCAACGGCGGGGGAGAGGCGCGGGTCGCTGCTGGCAATCGCTGCAAGCGTCGCGTGGACATTGGGCAAATATGACGACGCTGCCGCGATGGCGGAGGAAGCCATGCCCCTGGCTTTGGCGGATCGGGAGCGGATGAAGGCGATATCCGTGCTGCTGGACGTCAGGATAAGGCGGGGGGAGCCACAGGTCGCCATCGAGAAAGCCGCGGCGTTGAGGAAGGAGTTCGCAATCGACTCCATCAGCCAGATATCGCTGCTCATGCAAATGGCCAGGGGCTACGAGGCTATCGGCGACCACGCGAATCTCAGGCGGAACTTGGACGAAGCCATGGGCATCGCGGAGAAGGCCGGCGACAAGAAGATGCGCTCGCAGGTGGAGAACCAGATGGGGATACACCTCTTCCGGATTGGGAAGCTGGACGAGGCGCTCGAGCACCTCGAAACAGCGAAATCCATCGCGCAGGAGCTGAAGATGCTGCGCCTCGAAGTCCAGACGATCGTGAACACGGGCAACGTTCACACCCTGAAGGGCGAGAACGACAAGGCGCTCGCCTGCTACCGCCGTGCGCTGGACATTGCGAGAAGGGCTGGATACCTGACCACGGAAGCCTCCGCGGAGGGCAACATCGGCAACATACTGATGAACCAGAAGAAGTACGAGGAGAGCCAGGTTCACTTCTTCAAGTCCTTGAAAATATTCGAGTCGATGCGGGATTTCACTCACACGGTCTACACGCTCTGGTCCCTGGCCGAGAGCAGCGCTTACCTCGGCGAGCGGGTCAAGGGATCGGAGTATGCGCAGAGAGCTCTGGACATGTCGCTCAAGGCAAAATCCGCCTTGAACGAGGCGTGGAGCTGGTACATCATCGGCCTCGTGGAGGGGGAGGCGGGTGACATGCAAACCGCGCGCGAGTCTCTCAAGGTGGCGACATCTGGCTACGCCAAGCTGGGAAGCGCGGTCGATAACGCGCAGATTCACGCATACTGGGCTCGCCTGGAGGCGAAGCGCGGCGACCCTGAAATTGCCAAGCGAGAGGCGACCGCCGCCGTCGAGCTCTACCGCAAGGATGGAATCGAGGACAAGGCCGCAGAGGTGGAGAAGGAAGTCTCGATTGCCATCAAGGGCCGGACATAGCCCCGCGGATCAAGTGCCTCTTGCCAGCCGTCCTATCTGGGAGGTTGGCAGCCCTGCAATCCTGCCGGCCTCCATCGCGCGCTCCACGTCGTAGCCTACCCTGCGGATTTCCGCCATGGGGGTTTTCCCTCCCACGATTTCCAGCACGGCGAACGCCGCCCTCCGGTCTCCGTCGCGCGGCTGGCCGACGCTGCCCGGATTGACCACGAGGCCACCGTTAACTCGAATGGCATAGGGCCAGTGGGTGTGGCCGAGGACCAGCACGTCCGCTTTTACCTTCTCCAGAAGCAGCCCCGAGACCATGTAGTCTCGCACGTACTCCCAAGGATTGCCTGGCGACCCGTGGTGGACCGCGACCTTCAATCCCTCGATTTTCAGGTCCAGGTGCTCCGACAGCCCCATCAGGTAGTCCGAGCTCTGGATGGTGAGATTCTTGTAGTTCCACTCCTCGGCCAGCGCGCCGTCGGCGGTGAACCTCGTGAAGTCGCCGGATATGCACGCCATGTCGTGGTTTCCCTTTATCGTCTCGACCCCCTGGCCCGCGAGCATCGCCAGCGTCTCGTTGGGGAAGGCGTTGTAGCCCGTGTTGTCGCCCGCGTTCAGGACGCGCTTGATTCCCAGGCGGCGAATCGCGGCGAGGACGGCCTCGAGAGCCGGGAGGTTGGAGTGGACGTCGGAGATGAGGGCGATTTTCATGGGGAATCCCTTATGAAATGAACCAGCTCCCGCGTCTTCCAGACTTTCACCTGACGCTGCTTCTCGAAATGCCTGTCGTCCGACCAAATACCATCGCATTTCAGCGATAGCGCCGTGGCCAGGACGGGCACGTCGTCCGGGTCGACGGCCCCCATCAACCGATTTGCTTCCTCCATATAATCAATATCTGGATACCGTGAGCTCTCGGTCACGTGCGACCTCAGCAGGCCGATGATTTCCAGGTTCTTCGAGGGGGACTGCCCGTTCTTCACGCACAGCTCGCCCATGTGCTCCAGGAGCTCGTCGAAGACGAATTTCGGCCCGGCGAACCTTATCGGGGTGGAGAGGATAATTCGCCGCGTCGTGGAATCTCTGGCCACTGCTGCGAAGAGCACATTTGTGTCTACAACAAGGAGCATCTCACGCCCGCCTTTTGCGCTTCTTCGCTTCCTTCCAGTATCTCTCGGCAAGACCCTTCTTCACGATGTGGCCCAATTCGTCCACGTCCTTCTCCGTAAGCTTGCTGTCGGCGCAGAGTTCGTCCAAGCGCTTCAGGTCCTCTACCTTCCTGATGATTGCCTGGCGCGCGACCTCGGACCAGCGGATTTCCGGGTACTTGCGCATCTCCTCGTGCACGTCGGCCGGGAGGCTCAATGTGATGTTTGGCATAGTGTCACCGGATGCTAATATGTGGAATCACATATTTAAGTGTTGAGTAGCGGGGAGTGGAAGCGCCTGTGCAAAATAATATTGTCCAATATTTATATAATCTCTCGATAATTCATTATGAGAGATACGATAAGGATGACTAACAGATTGCTAATCGAAGTGGCCGGTTATCAGGAATTCTGTGAAATTCTCAGAACACTAAAACGCAGTGACAGGGTTACACCAGATGTATGGAATAATTTATCCAAATACAAGGGCTACAGAAGAAGCTTTGAAATAATGGAAAAAGAGATGGGAATGTCGAGAAATAATTTCATACGCTGGGTCACAAAGGGAGTGACTACCGGGCCGCCGAAACTTCTCAGCAAGATACAATGGTTTACTAACCAGGGAAGAACCAGAGGATTCTCTCATTATGCTGCGGAACATGTAGATGAGATTCAAAATTTCATTGATGATTTCAAGAAATCTGAAACTAAATCTTTAGAATGGATATCTGAACGATTGCGTGAATATATCTCTTCAACAATAGACATACCGACGACAACGATGTACTTGGTTTTTGGCTCGGGGGACGGCAGAATATTTTACGACGAAGCAACCTATGATGCAACTTTAGCTTACACTGTTGGATCTGATAATACAATAGGAATGATGGCGCATGAATTGCATCACATGGCGCGGAATAAAAAATATGGTAGCTGGACAAATTTAAAGGGATTAAAATTTGTCGTAGCAACCTTGGAGGCGGAAGGAATTGCCGACATGGTATTTTCTATCCATTCATCCACGCTGGCTCACGAAGATTTACCAATAGTAATGATGATGATGCAATCGAAAGAGGCGTATACCCGAGTCGATGAAATACTAAAGGAATTTGATGAGCTGGTCTCAAATGTTTATCCCCGAGAGCCAAAACAAAGTGAGTTGCACGGATTGTTCGCGCAAAATGCGTACCATCCAGTCGGTCACGTAATGGCGCAGAGGATTGAAAAATGTTTGGGACGAGTGCGCCTAGTGGACACCGTGGGCAAACCTTTGGAATTCATTAAAGAATACCAGGTGTCCGCAGAAAGGTCCGGAGGGCACACATTCTCGGAAAAAACGATGGGAGCGATTGAAAATACATTCGTCAAGTAGAATCAGCGATAACACGAAAAAGAAGGAAAGTAAAAAGGTTTTTCTCTCTCATCATTGCCGCAGAATTTTTCGACCCTAGGTCGATAAATTCTGCAAGCGGTATGGGTGAGGTGCGGTGGGAGGATGGATTTAATCCATATCTCCCATCCCACCGCCGCCCATACCGCCCATGCCGCCGGGCGGCATCCCGCCCGGGGCTCCGCCGCCGCCGCGCTTGGCGGCGATGACGTCGTCGATGCGCAGGATCATGTTCGCGACCTCTGTCGCGGACGCGATGGCCTGCGTCTTGACGCGGATAGGCTCGATGACGTTCATCTTGACCATGTCCTTCACGGTGCCGTTGAAGATGTCGATTCCGACGTTCGACTTCTTCCCCTTGCCCTCGTGCTCGGACCTGAGGTTGATGAGCATGTTGATTGCGTCGAGTCCGGCGTTCTCGGCGAGCGTCCAGGGGATGATTTCCATCGCCTTGGAGAAAGCCTCGATTGCCAGCTGCTCGCGGCCCCCG
>DAIRED010000028.1:0-13082 GCA_036795795.1 Thermoplasmatota archaeon
AGTTGCGGTTGAGGTCCACGCCGTCGGCGGCTTCCGTGAACTGACCGTCGGCGTTGTTGTCCCTCACGTTCTTGCGCCATCCCGACGCCGCGTCCGCTGCGTGCACCGTCGGGTCGTCTCCGCCCAGCAGGCCGTCATACACGCGGCCGTCCGGGTTGGCGGTCGGGATTATCCATATCTGGCGAGAGTTGACGATGCTCGTTATCGACGAGTTGGTGCCGTAATTGTCCGTCAGGTAGTTGGCGATGTACAAGGCGACCTCTATCGTCATCCACTCCCTCGCGTGGTGGTTGGAGTTGAAGTAGACCTCCGGCTCGCCCGCCTCCTCGACGTTCGGGTTGTCTGAAATTTTCAGCGCCCAGATGTCCCGGTTATGCCAGGACTTGCCGATGCTCGTGAGCATGACGATGTTCGAGTGGTCGGTGGCGATCTGCTTTATCTCAGCCACCATCTCGCGCCACGAGTGGTATGCGGTCGTCTCCTGGGCCTGCGGCGGCTCGGGGAGGGAATCGACATCGTCGGCGGGAGCATCATCCAGGGCGGGTGCGACGGCGCCATCGGCGGCGTCATCTGGCACGGCCACGGACACTCCGCTCTGCATCGCGGTCAAAATCATGCATATCGCGCACAGCACTGCTGCCGCGAGGACGGACTTTGCGCGGAACAAGGTTCCACCTAGACTGGGCATGCGCGCACGCGTAGATATAATTTGCCGCTGTCGGCGTGTACATCCATCGACAGCAAGTTTCATAACCGCCGAGAGCGATGAGCGGGCGCTCCGTGATGACAAGAGGGTCAGATGACGCGCCCGAAGCGCGAGATGATTGGCCCTATGAGTGCTGAGGGCTCAGGAATTTGTTTTTTATTTGAACCCTGAGCCCTTTAGCAGAAGATAAGCTACAGGCTAGACATCGATTGTTAATCTTCTGCGAGGGATCAGGATTTTGTTTTTTATTTGTGCCCTGAGCCCTTTAGCAGAAGACAAACTACATGCTGGAAATCGATTGTTAGTCTTCTGCGAGGGCCTGTCCTAGAGATTCCACCAGGCTTGCTGAGCCCCTGCGGAGAATGGAAATCTTCGGAACAACGGCCTCTATCAGAACAGCAGCGTCTGCTCCTTCAGCAGGCAGAATATCTTGGGCAGCCTGTTCATTCCACGGAGCTCCTTCGCCGCGTTTTCCTTCAGTACGCGAGTCTGCCTTTCGCTCAGCCCGGCCTCCGTCTTGTATCGGATTATCTCGCCGAGCTCCGCGCCGTGGACGCGGATGTCGAAGACCCCGTACTCGCCCGGATGGTCGTGGACGCGACTGCCTCTCTGGAGGCCGAACTGGGATGCCGAGACGATGTCGATGTTCTCGCGGTTCTCCCGGAGGAATTTCATCGTGTCCGAGAACGAGGCCTCGTCCTCGCCAGGGAACCCGAACATTATGAAAACGATGTTCCTGACGCCGGCATCGTGGCTCTCCCGGAGGACCTTTCGGATGTCGTCCACCTTCGTGCCCTTCCGCATGGAATCGAGGATTCTCTGGTTCCCCGACTCCACACCGAACGAGACGGCTGCGAGCCCGCTCTCCCTCAGCTTCGCGAATAGCCCCAGGAGGTCCCTCGTCGGCCGGGTCTGGCACCACCACTTCACGTGGAGTGGCCCGAGCGCTTCGGCGAGCTCCGAGAGGCGCTTGGCGGTTATCGTGTCGTCGATGAAGAACAAGTTCTTCATCCCGTTCTTCAGGACGGTCTCCTTGATTGCTTCGACGTCGATTTCCCTGTACGGCACGTTGCCGTGGTGATTGCAGAAGGCGCACGCCCCGTAGCAGCATCCGTACGAGCTCCTGACAGGGTAAATCATCTCCTTCGTGAGGTAATCGCCGGAGGGGTAGGCGCTGAAATCCAGCGCGTGCGAAGACGCGGCCTTCTTCTCTCCCGTGAGGTGCTCCAGGAGCTCGACCTCGTCCTTCAGGACCCTCACCTTTTCAGCTACGTGATTCCCGGCCGCCGGACCGCCGGCCACGCAGTCGATTCCCCCGCGCTCGAGTGCCTCGGCGAGCCTGAGGCAGTAATGTATCTGGCTGTTGTAGACCAGGCTGAAGCCGACCACGTCAGGCTCCTCCCTCAGGATGAGCCCCAGAAGCTCCTCGAAGATGTCGCGCTCGGCATCCGCGCGCGTGGCATCTTCCCTGTATGCCTTCTTCGATTTGCTGGAGTATTTTTCGAGCAGTTGGGAGTAGTCGACCATGTCGTTTTTCGCCTTATCCAGCGTCTTGTACAGCGCTGCGAACTTCCTCCTGTGGAACTTCGCGTTCAGGTCGAGGCACTTCACCTTCGAATCCGAGTTCGCCGACAGGAAGGACGCCAGGTGGGTTATCGAATACGGGGGCACGGTCGGCGTGCAGAACGGAGGGTACGCCAGCACCAACTTCATTTCACCGGCTTTATGGGTTTCAGGGCTTAATCGTTTCCTCCGCGCATGTTTTTATATCCCCGCGCAATCCACGGATTCATGGCGCAGCTCTCAGCTAGAAAGATGTCATCCGAACTCGGCCCGGCGATGGACGGGCAGACCGTCACGGTCGCTGGGTGGGTGCAAGACGTGCGCAACCTCGGAGGCATCGCATTCGTCCAGCTCCGCGACTCCGCCGGCATCGTCCAGGTCACGCTCCTGAAGAAGAAGCTCGGGCCGGAGACGTTCAAGGAGATGGCCGGAGTCATGCGCGAGAGCGTCGTTTCTTACACGGGCGCGCTCAAGGCCAACAAGGAAGCGAAGGCCGGAGTCGAGCTCATGCCCGAGAGCTGGACGCTGATAAGCCCCGCCGAGGCGCCCCTCCCGCTCGGGGTCGTCGACAAGGTCAACGTCGATTTGGACACGCGCCTCAACACGCGCTTCATGGACCTGCGCAAGGACGAGGTCCGCGCGGTCTTCAGAATCCGCTCCGCGCTGCTGGAAGGGCTGCGCGCACACTTCGCGTCCAAGGGGTTCGTCGAGGTCAGCACACCGAAGATTGTCGCCGCGGGCGCGGAGGGCGGGGCAACCCTGTTTCCGATAACGTACTTCGACAAGAAGGCCTACCTGGCCCAGAGCCCGCAGCTCTACAAGCAGAGCCTCATGTCCACCGGCTTAGACCGCATCTACGAGGTCGCGCCGGCGTTCCGCGCCGAATTGAGCGACACCGTCCGCCACCTGTCCGAGTTCACATCGATGGACGTCGAGATGGCCTTCATCGACTCGTCGGAGGACGTCATGACGTTCCTCGAGGGATTGGTCCCGGCCGGGATGGGCCACGTCATCGACCATTGCGCCAAGGATTTGGAGCTGCTCGGCATCAAGCTGGAGAAGCCCGTCGTGCCGTTCCCGCGCATCCCGCACAAGAAGTGCGTCGAGATGCTGCGCGCCGCGGGGCACCCGGTACCGGGCAACGACGACATCGACACCACCGGGGAGAAAGTCCTCGGCGAAATCGTCAGGCGCGACCTGCACCACCAGTTCTTCTTCATCACCGACTTCCCCACGGAGCTCAAGCGCACGACCTTCTACGCGATGCGGAAGCCGGATGACCCGAACATCACGGGCTACTTCGACCTCGAGTTCGACGGCGAGGAGCTCGTCTCCGGCGGCCAGCGCGAGCACCGGCTCGACGTTCTCCTGGCGCAGATGGCGGAGAACAACATGGACCCCGCCGCCTTCGAGTTCTACTTAAAGGCGTTCCGCTTCGGGATGCCCCCCCACGGTGGGTTCGGCCTCGGAATCGAGAGGTTCGTCCACATGCTACTCGGGCTTCCGAACATCCGGGAGTGCGTGCTCTTCCCCAGGGACCGCCTCAGACTGGTTCCGTAGGAAGGAGCAATCCTTCCCGCGGCACAGCAGCCATCCCAGGCCAATCAGGACGCAGCACACAACCGTAACGGTCACGAAGCGGTTGACCTCCCAGATGTTGAATATCATCCAACTAGATTCCGCGGGAACAGATATGGAAGTTATGGTGAGCATGAGGTGAATGACCAGGAGCACCGCCCCAAAAATGATGAGCGACTGGCCGAGTCGCCCCGTGTCGATGGCCCATCCCTTCGCATCGCCGATTGGAAGACCGCTTCCACCCCCCGCGGGATTCTCCTCCGATTCCATCGGACTGCAATGGTCCTGCGGGGAGAAATAGATTGCGTAGATTACATTTATATCTCCGAGGCGTATCTCTCGTCCCCAATGGACCGGGCGGATGGGCTGGCAGCGGTTTCGGGGGTTTTACAGGGCGTCCCATCGAGGGCGTCTTTACCGCGTGATTGGAGGCATCTCTTTGCCTGAGCGCGCGCGCCTCGTCCTCGAGGACGGTCGTGTGTTCGAGGGGGAGCGCTTCGGCGCCGACGCGGAAGCTGACGGCGAGGTGGTCTTCAACACCGGGATGATTGGATATCCCGAGACGCTGACGGACCCATCTTACACGGGCCAGATTCTCGCGATGACCTACCCTCTCGTCGGGAATTACGGCGTCCCCGGGGACGAACGAGAGAACGACCTCCTAAAGAACTTCGAGTCCGACGCCATCCACGTGCGCGGGCTCGTCGTCGCGGAGCACTCCGCGAAGTACTCGCACTGGAGCGCGAAAAAGTCGCTTTCTGACTGGCTCGCTGAGAACGGAATCCCAGGCATCGCCGGAATCGACACACGCGCCCTGACGAAGCACCTCAGGGAGCGCGGGACGGCGTTGGGGAGAATCGTCGAAGGCAGCGCGCAGGATTCAAACCCTCATCGCAACGGTAAAATCCCCGACCCGAACGACGAAAACCTGGCGGCCTTGGCGGGTGTGCGCGAGGTCGTCGAGTACGGCGCCGGCAAGCGACGAATCGTCGTGGTCGACTGCGGCGTCAAGAACAACATTCTGCGGGCCTTCCTGAGGCGCGGGATGAGGGTCGTGCGTGTTCCGTGGGGTTACGATTTCTCGAACGAGGATTGCGATGGCGTCGTGCTGTCCAACGGACCCGGAGACCCGATGAGGATGGACAAAACCGTTGGGAACACGAGGCGCTACCTGGAGACGGGGCGACCTCTCCTTGGGATTTGCCTGGGTTCGCAGATATTGGGCTTGGCCGCCGGGGCCAAGACCTACAAGCTCAAGTACGGTCACAGGGGGCAGAACCAGCCCTGCCTGGAGTCCGGCACGAAGCGCTGCTACATCACCTCGCAGAACCACGGCTTCGCCGTCGACGCCGCGACCCTCCCGGAGGACTGGCGCGAGTGGTTCCGCAACAACAACGACGGGACGAACGAGGGCGTCCACCACATCTCCAAGCCCTTCTTCGGCGCGCAGTTCCACCCCGAGGCGTCGCCGGGGCCAGATGACACGGAGTTCATCTTCGACATCTTCGCGAGGTCGTTCAAATGAGACCGTTTCCTTCGTGCGCGAGGTCGTTCAAATGATGCGGCCCGACTCGTCCCTGAATCCCTGCTGGGCCATCGGCTCCCGCGGGAGGATGGCCCGATGAAGAAGATTCGGAAGGTTCTCCTGCTCGGCTCCGGCGCCATCAGCATCGGCCAGGCCGGCGAGTTCGATTATTCCGGCAGCCAGTGCATCAAGGCGCTAAAGGAGGAGGGCATCAAGACAGTCCTGATCAACCCGAACATCGCGACCATCCAGACATCGGAGGGGATGGCCGACGAGATTTACCTCATCCCTGTCGAAGCCCGCTTCGTCGAGCGCGTCATCGAGAAGGAGAAACCGGACGCGATAATGCTTGGATTCGGCGGGCAGACCGCGCTGAACGTCGGGCTGGCGCTCTCCGAGAGCGGCGTCCTTGCCAAGCATGGCGTTGAAGTGCTCGGCTCCCCCGTCGACGCGATACGCGACACCGAGGACCGGGAGCTATTCGCGAAGCGCGTGAGGGGAATCGGCCTCGAAGTCCCGCGGAGCGCGGCCGTCACGAGCGTTTCTGAAGCGCTGGTCGCTGCGGAGAAAATCGGCTACCCGGTGATGTGCCGCATCGCGTTCGCGCTCGGCGGGCTCGGCTCCGGCTCTGCGAAGAACGCGCGCGAGCTGGAGCAGATGGCCGAGAAGGCGCTCTCGCACGCGAAGCAGATTCTCATCGAGGAGTACCTCTACGGCTGGAAGGAGCTCGAGTATGAGGTCGTGCGCGACCGCCACGACAACTGCATCGTCGTCTGCTCGATGGAGAACGTCGACCCGATGGGCATCCATACGGGGGAGAGCATCGTCGTCGCGCCCGTCCAGACGCTGACGGCGTCGGAGAACTTCTTCCTGCGCTCCATCGCCATCAAGCTCGTCCGCAGCCTGGGCATCGTCGGCGAGTGCAACGTGCAGTTTGCGCTCGACACGCGCTCGAGCCAGTACCGCATCATCGAGGTCAACGCGCGCCTGAGCCGCAGCTCCGCGCTCGCGTCCAAGGCGACGGGATACCCGCTGGCGTTCATCGCGACGAAGCTCGCGCTCGGACAGTCGCTGGCCGAGGTGCGCAACGTCGCTACCGGCGAGACGTTCGCCTGCTTCGAGCCCGCGCTGGACTACATCGTCCTCAAGTATCCGAAATGGGACCTCCAGAAGTTCCGCAACGTGGACAAGATGCTGGGTTCGGAGATGAAGTCCATCGGAGAGGTCATGTCCATCGGCCGCTCGTTCGAGGAGGCGCTCCAGAAGGCGATGCGGATGCTCGACACCGGGCTCGAGGGCTTCGCCCGCAACGAGGCGATTTTCGACGATTTGGACAAGGCGCTGGCTCAGCCCACCGACCGGAGGATGCTCGCGGTCGCGGAGGCGCTGAGGCGAGGCGTGGCAGTCGAACGGATTGCCGAGCTGTCGAAGATAGACCCCTGGTACCTGCACAAGATGGCCAACGTCGTGGCGCTGGAAAAGGAGCTCGGCCGCGCAGGGGGCAAACACGTGGGTTCGACGCCGTCCAAAGGCGCCGCCAAGGCGATGTCCTCGGAGCTGCTGACCCGCGCCAAGAAGATGGGCTTCTCCGACAGACAGCTGGCGATTGCGACCGGTAAGAAGGAGGCTGAAATCCGGGCGCTTAGGAAGAGGCTCGGCATCGTCCCCCGCGTCAAGCAAATCGACACGCTGGCCGCCGAGTATCCGGCGGGCGTTAACTACCTCTATACCACCTACAACGCCGAGGAGGACGACGTCGCGCCTGCGGCGAAGGGCCAGGTCGTCGTGCTCGGCGGCGGGCCGTACCGCATCGGCTCGTCGGTCGAGTTCGACTGGTGCTGCGTCAATGCGGTCCAGGCCCTCGTGAGAATGAAGTACAAGCCCATCGTGATAAACTGCAATCCTGAGACCGTCAGCACCGACTACGATATCTGCCACAAGCTGTACTTCGAGGAGCTGAGCCTCGAGCGAGTCATGGACATATGCGAGCGCGAGAAGCCTCTCGGAGCCATCGTCTCGATGGGTGGCCAGGCCCCCAACAACCTTGCTTTAAAGCTCCATGCGGCAGGCGTGAAGATTCTCGGAACTTCACCGGTGAGCATCGACGTCGCCGAGGACCGGCACAAGTTCTCCGCCATGCTGGACAAGCTCGGCGTCGACCAGCCGGAGTGGAAGGAGCTTACGAGCCACGAAGCCGCGGAGGCGTTCGCCGAGCGCGTCGGATACCCCGTTCTCGTGCGCCCAAGCTACGTCCTCAGCGGGGCGGCGATGTCGGTGGCTTCGAACAAGGGCGAGCTGCGCCAGTACCTCAAGAAGGCTTCGGATGTGAGCGCCGACGCTCCCGTCGTCATAAGCAAGTTCATCACCGGTGCGAAGGAGATTGAGATAGACGCAGTGGCGAAGGATGGAGAACTCTACTGCTACGGGATTTCCGCCCACGTTGAGAACGCTGGAGTCCACAGCGGCGACGCCACGCTGGTGCTGCCGCCCCAGCGCACTTACCTCGAGACAATGAGGCGCATCAAGAAGATAACCCGCCAGATTTCAAAGTCGCTGAAAATCTCCGGGCCGTTCAACATCCAGTTCATCTGCAAGGACAACGATGTCAAGGTCATCGAGTGCAACCTGCGGGCCTCGCGCAGCACGCCTTTCGTCTCGAAGGTCTTCAAGGTGAACTTCGTGGACCTGGCGACGAGGATAATGATGGGAAAGCGCGTGCCCCGAATCGACAAATCGTCGTTCGACCTGGACTACGTCGGCGTCAAGGCGCCGATGTTCTCGTTCACCCGCCTCAAGGGCTCGGACCCGGTGTCGGGCGTCGAGATGGTCTCCACCGGCGAGGTTGCGTGCCTGGGCGACGACTTCCGCGAGGCGTTCCTCAAGAGCCTGCTGTGCGTCAACTTCAGGATGCCGCGCAAATCGATTTTCTTATCCACGGGCCCCGTCGAGAGCAAGGCGGAGCTGATTCCGGGCGTGCGGGCGCTGGAGGCGCGCGGTTACGAGCTCTACGCGACCAAAGGTACGGCGGATTTCTACTGCGCCGCCGGCGTGAAGGTCAAGCCTCTGCACTGGCCGCTGGACGGGGAGGAGCCGAACGTGCTCACATGGCTCGCCTCGGGAAAGCTGGACCTGGTAATCAATATCCCCAAGAACTCCGAGCGCCAGGAGTTGGAGAACGACTACCTCATCAGGCGCCGCGCGGTCGATTTCGGCGTGCCGCTGGTGACGAACCTGCAGCTGGCCAAGCGCGTGTGCGAAGCCATCACGACGTTGGGGCCGGAAGACCTGAAAGTGAAGGCCTGGTCGGAATACAAGTAGCAATCATTTACCCACTGGGCGGGTGGGAGGGGGGTGGGTGTACGAATTGGACAGGGGTGGGAGATTCCGTAAGGGAAGCGGCGTGGGCGGGCGGGCGTTCGTCTCTCTCGCTAATATTATCTCCCAAGAGCGCCATACAGCAGTGGGTGCAAGATGTCCAAAACGCAGTCTGTCTTTGAGTTCCAGACCGAGCGCGAGCGCCTCAACGAAATCGTCCTCAGGAACGCTGGCCAGGTCACGAAGCGATTCTACAGCCTCGACAACCAGGCGTACAAGGATGGCGCCCTCCCCGCGAAGATCAAGGAACTGCTGGGACTCACCGCGTCGCTCGTCCTGCGCTGCGACGACTGCATCAAGTACCATATAATCAGATGCCACGAGGAGAAGGTTACCCGCGAGGAGCTGGACGAGGCGCTGTCCATCGGCGTCATCGTCGGCGGGACGATAACCATCCCGCACATGAGGCGCGCGTGGGCGACGTGGGAGGAGCTGGAGGGTGGGAAATGAAGAAGAAGACCGTGCCCAAGTTAAAGGTTCCAAAAAAATCCGTAAAGAGCCATCCCAAGAAATTCGCGCCCCCCGCGAAGCCGAAGCTATCGTCGCCGAAGAAACCGGCGAAGGCTGCGCCATCATCCAAGCCGAAGAAGGCGGTCCCCGCGAAGTCGCCCGCGTTGCCGCAGAAATATTCCGACGCCCTCGAGCGCATCCGCGTCATCCTCTCCAAGCCCGCCGGGGGCGAGGCGAAGATGCTGGAAATCTGCTGGCTCCTAAACAGCAAGTTCCCCCACTACAACTGGGTCGGCGTCTATATCGCGACGGGAAACCGCGAGCTAGCACTGGGTCCGTTCGTCGGCGAGGCGACGGAGCACGTGCGCATACCGTTCGGGCGCGGCATCTGCGGCCAGGCGGCCGAGACGAAGAAGACGTTCGTCGTCGACGACGTCTCGAAGGAAGCGAACTATCTGGCGTGCAGCATGTACGTGCGCTCCGAGATAGTCGTGCCGATTATCGTCCGCGGTGAAATCGCGGGCGAGCTGGACATAGACTCGCACGCGCCCAACGCGTTCACGAAGGACGACCGGGCGTTCCTGGAGAAGATGTGCGTTCTCCTCTCGGATGTTTTCTAGCCTACGGGAGACTCCCGGATATCAAGTGCTCCAGGACCGGGAGCCGACGACGTTCTCATCTCCCAAGGAAGAGAAATTCCCTTCTGTCCAAACAATCTCCACATCCCATTCAGCGCTCGTCCCGTCGACCTCGACTGTGATTGTGTCTCCCGTGCTTAAATCGCCCTCGCCGGTGACGTCCTCGTATGCACATTCCGGCCAGGAAATGGCTTCATCGTAAAGCCAGAGAGTGGAATACACGTTCCCATTCCTGTAAACGACTATTTTAAAATCGTTGTAGCTCATGTCGTTCCCCATCGCCGCCACGCCGGCGAGGGTCACCGTGTAGGTCGTCCCGTCGCTCGTCGTCGCCGAGGTCATGGAGACTATCGGCGGTGTCGTGCCGCCTCCGCCCGTGTATCCAGTTACCATGACGTACATAACAGCGGCGCCGATGACGACGATGACGGTGACGACCACGAAGAGTATCGCGATGATGGCCACCATGTTGTCCTTCTTCTGGGGCGGCGGGACCATGTAGGGCGGCGGAATCATCGCCGGCGGAAGCGCGGCGGCTCCACCGCATCCGTGGCACATGTATGCCGTGTCCGGCAGCTCGTTGCCGCAATGGGCGCATTTTTTTACCATTTGGCATCTTCCTCCGTATCGGTGATGGGCACCGGGCGATTTAATTGTATCGAGTGGGGCTGGAGTGGTTGCGCTGTCAACACCCTAGACAGCTATTTCTAGCCGCATCACCTATCTCGGCACAGAAGGGCGTGAGCGGGATGCACAGGAAGCAGGAGACGGTCGTCTGCCAGGTTTGTGGCAAGCAACACAAGGCTACGGAGTGCGTTCTCGGGGAGCTCGTGCGCGACAGCGTCGTCCGAGCCATCCAGAAGAAATACCCTTCCTGGGACCGCGCCAGCTACATCTGTCGGGCCGACCTGAACGCTTTCCGCGCCGAGGCCGTGCGGGAGGCGCTGGAGGCGGAGAAGGTTGAGATAACCTCGGTCGAGCAGGACGTAGTCAGAGGCGTCACGGAGAACGAAATCCTCTCGAGGAACGTCGAGGCCGAATTCCAGCGCCGGCTGACGTTCGGCGAGCGGCTCGCGGACAGGGCGGCGTCGTTCGGCGGGAGCTGGACGTTCATCATCTTCTTCGGCGCGGTAATCGTCACGTGGGTCGCCGTGAACACGTTCCTTCTTCTGGAACGGCCGTTCGACCCGTACCCGTTCATCCTGCTGAACCTCGTGCTCTCGACGCTGGCGGCGCTGCAGGCCCCAGTAATCCTGATGAGCCAGAACCGGCAAGAGGAGCGCGACAGGCTGCGGGCGCAGGAAGACTACAAGGTCAATCTCAAGGCCGAGCTGGAGATACGCCACCTCAACGAGAAGATGGACAACATGGTCTCGAACCAGTGGCAGCGCCTCCTGGAGATACAGCAGATACAGACGGAAATCTTGGCGGAGCTGGCCAGGACGGGGTCCAAGCCGACGGAGAAGAAATAGCCTCGGACGGGGTTCCAGGCAATATTGGAGCCGTCAAAAGGAATCCAATGAATCCGGCCTGCGAAACTAGGCCTTTGTATGATGGGAAAAATATATATTCCACCTCGCGTTCAATGGCCTTGAGATGACCATCGATTACGGCCTGCTGCTGACGTTCCTCGTGGCGATGCTGATTGCCGTCCGTCTGATGCACTGGTTCATCTGGAAGATGCACGTGAAGCACGTGATGGTCAAGGACATGCACAAGGCCGACCAGCGCGAGGTCGCCACGAACGCGGGCATCCTGACGCTTTTCGTCGTCCTGATAACGGTCATCTTCCTGCCGCTCGTCTTCAGGTTCGTCAACAGGTTCGCTGGCGGTGACTTCCTCCCCAGGGACCCTTCCGACATCGACAACGCCATCCTCATCGTCCTGCTGATGTACGCGTTCTACGGGGTGCTGGACGACTTCATAGACGTCGGGCGCACGTCGAAGATTGTGCTCCCCCTGCTCTTCTCGTACCCGCTCGTGCTGGTCCTGACCGGATGGGACCCATGGATACCAGGCGTGGGCGTCATCCAGAGCGCCAGCTACAACTACGACATCTGGGGATTTGGTGAGATTACTGGCAGCACGTTCATCCGTTATATTGTGGTTCCCATCTACATCATGGTCGTGGCCAACCTCAAGAACATGCATTCGGGCTACAACGGCCTCCAGTCGGGATGCGCGTTCATCGTCCTAATCTTCGTTCTGTCGAAAGCCTGGCACGAGAACGACCTCTCGGACATGTACACCGCGGCGGCCATAGCCGGCGCGCTCCTGGTCTTCCTCTGGTACAACAAGTATCCTTCGAAGGCGTTCGAGGGGAACATCGGCTCGATGGCCGTCGGCGGCGCTCTCGGCGCGATAATCGTATCCAAACACTATCTATTTGCGGGCGTCGTCATGCTCATCCCGCACATCGCCAACTTCCTGCTCTACGTCTACTGGCGCCTGCAGAACAGGAGGCACCCGGAGGACCCGCGCTTTGCCACCGCCAAGTTCGCCAAGCTGCGCGAGGACGGAACGCTGGAAGTCCCCAACCCCTACACGCTGAAATGGGTCTTCCCCTACTACTACCGGATGAACGAGAAGCAGGCGACGTACGCGATGTGGGCGGTGACGGCGCTGTTTTGCGTGCTGGGATTTTTCGTGCCGGGCTAAGCCTTTTTCCAGCCTCGCTGCGCTGGATGACCCACGGGGAAAAAGTTTCAGCCATCCAAAAAGCCTCGGGCCATCCTGCTCGCTCGGCCTAGGTTCGAAACTTAATGATTTTCTTCTTGACGTATAATTTATAGAATTTGCAATCCGTCTCTTCCTCGATGCACATCCCCCTCGTCTGACATATCGCGCCAGCGTTCTCGAAGAGGAGGGGTGCGACCTTCTTCACCTCGCGCAGCATCAGGTTGGCCAGCTTGCGGATTTCCCACTGCGCCCGCAGGCACGACCGCAGCTCGAAGAAGTTGTGCAGGGAGCGCGCGTTCATCGTTATCGTGATGTTGCTTGTCGCCGCGTTCGGCAGCACGTAGCGCGCGTCCTCTGCGGGGATGCCCATGTCCACGAGCGCCGAGTAAGCTTCCGAGGCTTCGGCCATCGCCTTCTCGAAGCGCGCGAGCGCCTTCTTGTCGTTTGAAATCGTCGGTGGAGTCACGCGCGCAAAATCCTTCAGCTTCACGTAGCGCTGGCTCTGCTGAGAGTAGCTGGCGATGCGGTGCCGGACGAGCTGGTGCGTGAGCGCGCGGGAGACGCCCTC
>DAIRED010000029.1:0-13046 GCA_036795795.1 Thermoplasmatota archaeon
TGGCCCGCCGCGGGCACCGGCGAAGGGACGTCCTCGACCACGAGCGTATCGGGCTTTCCGAAGTCCTTGAACGCGTGCTCCTCGCTGAGCACGTTCAGCGGATTTCCCTTCGCATCCAGCACCTTGAAAATCGCATCCTCGGCTATCTTGTCGATGCGCGAGGTGGGCGTGCCGTCGGCCCCCATCCCGACCTCGACGTTCTCGAACGCACCCTCGGTGGAACGGACGGCCTCCTGGGCTGCGTCTGCGATTTCGAAGAGAAGGCTCCTCATCGGCCTCACAACAGCCTGGAGGTTGAAATAGGTTGCTGAATGAACGCCCTCGACTGGAGCGACCAATATATATTGATTTGACGCCGGGCGAACGGGGGGATTATAGATACTTTTCGTGGGTTTCCCCCCATCAGATTTATATACTCGCCATCGAGGTCGGGGCGGATATCGCCGGTGGAGCGCGCCCCGATGACGCACCCCACTCCTCGAGGAGGAGATGGCAAATGGATGGATGACGAGACCTCCGCAAGTGTGGACATCAGGGCTTTGGTAGCATGCCCAATCGGCCAGCTCCAGGCTACGCTGGCATCTTCTCTGGATGGCCTGACGACCGGCGAGGCGGCCAATCGCCTCAAACAACACGGCCCCAACCTTCTTCCCGACCAGGCGAAGCTCCAGCTTTACAAAAAGGTCCTGGCCCAGTTCAAGAATCTGTTCAACGTCCTGCTGCTCGTCGCGGCTGCGCTGTCGTTCGTTTCGGGGGCGATGGCAGACGATATGACGTCCTACCAGATGGGTTTCGCCATACTGGGCGTCGTCCTCGTCAGTGTCTTCTTCAGCATCTTCCAGGAGCGCAGGGCCGAGAAGGCAGTCGACGCCATAAAGGACCTCGTGCCCAGGAACGCCAAAATTATGCGCGACGGGGCGGTCAAGCAGCTGCCAATCGCCGACGCCGTTCCTGGGGACGTAATCACACTGGAAGAGGGGGACAAGGTTCCAGCGGATGCGCGCGTGCTCAAGTGCTACGAGCTGTCGGTCGACAACTCGACGCTCACGGGGGAGTCGGACCCCCAGAAACGGATCTCCGAGACCGGGATGGACGGTGCGGGCGCCGACCTGTACAAATGCTCCAACCTTCTCTTCGCCGGGACGACGGTGGCGTCCGGCACGTGCACGGCCATCGTCATAAGGACCGGCGCGAGCACGGAGTTCGGAAGGATAGTGGCGCTTGCGCAGAACGTCGTCGAGCCCCCCAGCCCGCTTCAGAAGGAGCTCGACGGCACGGCCAGGCTCAACGTCGTGGCTGCGGTCATCGTCGGGGCGCTGTACCTGCTGGTCTCGCTGGTGTTCCTGCACCTCTCGATCACTGTCAGCCTCCTATTCATGATTGGGGTGATGATTTGCCTGGTCCCAGAGGGCCTGCAGGTCACCGTGACGCTGGCGCTCGCAATAAGCAGCCTGGCGATGTCAAAGCGGAACGTGATAGTAAAGCGCCTCTCCTCGGTCGAGACGCTTGGCTCTTGCACGGTGATTTGCTCCGACAAAACTGGCACAATCACCGAGGGCCAGATGACCGCCCGGATGGCTTGGGTAGGAGGAAAAACATACCAGGCGTCCGGCGAGGGCTACGAGCCAGAAGGCTCGCTGTCCGTCGATGGCCGGAAAGCGACCTACGAGGGCGACGCGGACCTCCGGATGCTGTGCCAGATAGCCGCGCTGGACAACACGTCCACGCTGGTCCCGCCGCTGGATCGCCGGAAGTCGCGCTGGACCGCCATAGGCGATTCGACGGACGCGGCGCTGCTGGTCATGGCCGCCAAGTCGGGCGTCAATATCAAGAAGCTCCTGGCGGACCAACCGCGCATCGGCATGGTCCCGTTCGACTCGAACCGCAAGATGATGTCCAGCGTCCACAGGGACGGAGACCGTGTAGTCGCGTACGTAAAAGGCGCGGGCAACGAGGTGCTCTCGCGATGCGACACCGGACTGTTCGGCGGCAAAATCGTTACGCTGGACGATGAAAAGCGGGCGCAAATCAAGGCGCAGATGGAGTCGTTCGCCAAGGATGCGTACAGGGTGCTGGCCCTCGCCCACAGGGTCCTGGAGGGGGAGCGGGAGAACTACTCCTCCGACACCGTCGAGACCGGGATGACCTTCGTGGGTCTGGCGGCGATATACGACCCGCCCCGCCCCGAGACCCCGGAGGCGGTCTTCAAGGCCAGGAGCGCCGGAATACGCATCGTGATGATGACCGGCGACCACGAGCTGACGGCCGAGGCCATCGCCCGGAAGGTGGGCATAGCCACGACCGACGAGGCGGTCGTGATGACCGGGGCGGCTTTGGCCAGGCTCTCGGACGCCGAGCTCGAGAAGGTGCTCGACTCGCGCGAGCTGGTGTTCGCGAGGATAACCCCAGAGCAGAAGCTCAGGATTGTCCGGGCCTTCCGCGCGAAGGGGGAGACCGTCGCGGTGACTGGCGACGGAGTGAACGACGCGCCGGCCCTGCTGGAAGCCGACATAGGCGTGGCCATGGGGCTGGCCGGGACCGACGTCGCGCGGGAGTCAGCCGACATGGTCCTGCTGGACGACAACTTCGCTTCCATCGTCAACGGCATCGAGGAGGGCCGGGCCGTGTTCGACAACCTGAAGAAGTTCATCGTCTACGTCTTCACCCACAACTGGGCTGAGCTGGCCGCATTCCTGGCATTCGTGCTCCTGGGGACGCCGCTCCCGCTGGCCGTCATCCAGGTGCTGGCGATAGACCTGCTCATGGAGATACCCCCGTCCCTCTCCCTCACGACCGAGCCCCCCGAGCCTGGCATAATGGACCGCCAGCCGCGCCGCAAGGGCTCCCGCCTGTTCGACAAGTGGGCACTCGGCCGCTCCGCCTACATCGGCCTCATGATCGGAGCTTACGTGCTGTTCTGGTGCTTCTTCTACTGGTCGAAGAACGGCTGGGAGTTCGGGACGGCGACGATAGCGGACGATGGAGTTTACCTGGCAGGGATGACCATAGTGACGGTCGGAATCGTCGCCGGCCAGCTCGGCACCCTGTTCGCCATGAGGACCGGCACTGGGTCGGGGTTCGGCATCGGCCTTGCCAGGAACAAGTGGCTGGTCGGCGGCGTGGTGGCCGAGTTCCTGCTGCTCGTGGCGCTGGTGCACGTTCCGGTGGTCAACGCGACGTTCTCGCTAACCCCCATAGACCCGATGTTCTGGCTAGCCCTGTACGCGTTTGCGCCGGTGATATTCCTGTGCGAGGAGGCCAGGAAGGCTATTCTCCGGAGGAGGCTGGCTGTGCCGGTGCGGGCGCCCACCCCATCACCGGCTCCATCCGCGCCCGCCGCTGGCGCGGCCATCTGTGCCCCGACCGAGTTCGTCGAGCGCGCCAGGCCGGTAGTCGTGCCGCTGCGCATGGCGCCCGGCGGCGAGACAGCGATAATGGTGGCCATGGCGCTCGCGAAGAAGGCCGGATCCAGGGTGGTCATCGCGCGCGTCACCGACGATTCGACGAAGGAGTGGATGCACGCCAGGATGGACCTCGCTGCGCAGAAGGCATCGGGGGGCGAGGTGCCGTACGAGTACATGGACGTGCGGGGAGGGGCACGGGCAGCGGCTGGGTGGATATCGAAGGAGTTGCGGGAGGTTGTCGATTGCGTGAAAGCTGAAACGCTGGTCGTTCCCGTCGCGAGCGCAGCGCTTGCAGGCAGGAAGGGGGCGGTCAATGAGATGCGCTGGATAAGTGATTTCTCCGACCTCCGCGTCCTGCTCGTGAGCCCGGACAACCGCATAGGGGAGCGCGCAAGCCACCGCAAGTTCCGGGTGCTCATCCCGGTCCTGCGGGAGTTCCACAAGGCGCCGTTCGACCTGGCCGAGGCCTTGTCAGTGAATTCAATCGTTCCAGACGTGGACATACTGGCGACGAAGGTCCTCGAGATACCATCGATTGTGCCGCTCTATTCCGTCCACCGCCCCGAGACGATGATAGACACCGCCTGGCATCTATCCTTCCTCGACAACTTGAAGGGGATGCACCTCGCCAAGATACTCCGCCCGAAGATACTGCTCGTGAGGCTGATAAGCCGCGACCTGACGGACTGGGCGGAGGAGCGCGAGGTGGACCTGATAGTCCTCAATGGTTCGTGGCGCGCTGCCAAGCACGGTTTCCTTGAGCACCGGGAGGAGCGCGAGACGGCGGCGAGGTCGAAGTGCTCGGTGGTCGTCGTGCTCGAGCCAGCCGGTTCGGCGGCTCGAAAGTGACACGGTTCTCACCCTTGGACGGGTGCAATAAAATAGTCCGTGGTGGATGTCGGGTAAGAGGTGCCCATCCGATGGACCAGTTCGTCGAGCTAGCCCGTTCGAGGAGGAGCGTCAGGAAGTTCACCGACGAATCCGTACCCAGGGAGGACGTCGCGCGGATGCTTGAGGCCGCATCGTGCGCGCCCAGCGGGGGGAACGCGCAGCCGTGGCTCTTCGTGGCGGTCGACGACAGGGAAGTCATATTGAAATGCAGGAAGGTCGTCGAGGATGGGATAGAAAGCCTCAATTCACTCCTTCCTGGGCTCGCAGAGAGCGACAGGAAGCGCCTCCAGGGCCGGCTGCGCTCCTTCTCCCTTTTCTTCTCTGGCGCCCCGGTCGTGATATTCGCCTTCGTCGAATCGGGCGAGGGGCCGCTCGTCCGAGCGCTCGTGGACAGCGGTGTTTCGGCAGCTGACGCGGAGACTATGTTGGGCCACGTGGGGATTGTCAGCGCCGCCGCGGCGGTCGAGAACCTCTTACTGGCCGCGCACTCGATGGGCTACGGCGCGTGCTGGATGCACCCGCCGTTCTTCGCGAAGGAGGGGATTGCCGGCTTGCTCGGAGTCGGGAGCGGTCACGAACTAATGGCAATCGTGCCAGTCGGCCGCCCAGCGGAGCGCCCCGCCCCTCCAGCAAAGAAACCGTCGGCCAGCGTATCGCGCTTCATACCGCCATCTCGCCCTCGCTGAGGAAGCACTGCGGGTCCTGGCCCAGGCTGTCGCCGGTCGCGGCGTACGCGATTCCCCTGCACCCGCCGCATTTGGATTTAAGCCGACAAGTGCCGCAGCTCCCGTCCAGCTTCCTCTCCCTGAGGTCCGCTAGGGCCTTCGACGTCGCCCAGATGTGGGTGAGGGACTCGTCCCTGACGTTGGCCAGGACTATCGGCAGCCTCCTGCAGGGGAGGATGTCCCCGTTCTGCAGCACGCATATCCCGTTCAATCCGATGGAGCAACCGGTCGTGGCGCAGTCCGGAAATTGGTCGCCGTCCAATATCCTCCAGAGCGGGTCGCGCCTCAGCACGACCGCCCCTCCCGCGCTCTCCTTCTCGAACTCTGCGACCCTCGTGAAAAGACTCCGACATTCCTCCCTTGTGAGGACGAGGCCGCCGAGCGCCGCTCCTCTGCCGACCGGCACAAGCCTGCCCATGGCCAGCCTGCGCACGCCACCCCCGACGCACATCCTCCAAAGGTCTATGAGCTCAGCCGAGTTGTGCGCGCCGACAGTGGTCATCACGGTCACTGGCACGTCGTGACGGAGCAGTTCCGCGATGCCGTTCATGGCCAGGTCGAACGAGCCCGCTCCGCGTATCGAGTCGTGCGTGGCGCGCAGCCCGTCCAAGCTGACCTGGACGCCGGTGACTCCGGACCGCCTCAATTCCGCTGCGGCCTCGGCGTCGATGAGAGTCCCGTTCGTGAGGACGCGAGTGCCGAGTCCAAGCATGTTGCAGTGGCCGATGAGACGGTGCAGATCGCCCCTCATCAGCGGCTCGCCTCCGGTCAAGTACACGATTCCTGGCCTACAGTCTATCGAGCACAGCGAGCCGAACTCCGTTATCAATCCCTCGAATTCGGCCGTCGACAGCTCGCTTCCGTCGGGGAAGCGCTGGGCAGGCTCGTAGCAGTGCGCGCACCGTAGATTGCACTTGCTGGTGATGTGCAGTTGGAGGAACATCGCGGACTTGCTGGCGCAGCCCGAATGCTTTTTTCCGGATGTCATCCACCGCATCCGCCGCACCCCCCGCAGCCGCCGCAGCCACCGCACACCCCTCCGCCGCTCATGGACTGCACCATCTGCTTGTATTGGGCCTGCATCAGCACTGAGGTTTCGGCAAGCAGTCCCAGCGCCAGGTACATCTCGACGGCCTCCGGGTTTGGCACCTTCATCGCCTTGCTTGCCCCCGAGTGCATCTCCTTGCACCAGTCAGAAAATCGCGACAGTTTGCCGAATCCGGGTAGCGCGAGCAGCAGGGGCGCGTTCTCCAAAATGAGCTTGGTAGCGAGCGCCGGGTTGTTCTTGGACTTCTCCTCTATCTGCCTCTTCGTGCTCCTTGCTGCAGCGAGAGTCTCCTTCGCCATCTTCCCGCCAACCGCGGTGGTGCCGTAGAATGCGTGGGGTATGGCGGCCAACCCGAAGGCGCATATCCCGACCAGCACGACTGCGCTGCCGATGCCACCGCGCCAGCTGCCGTACTGGAACTCGATGAAGCTGCCGTTGGCGAGCACGAAGATGCTCAGGATGCTGACCGCGACGACGGCCATTGCTGCGATGCAGATGTAAACCAGCATGTCCGACGAGAACATGTAGCCGCGCGACCGCATCTTGTTCCTGTATTCCGTCTTGTACGAGTTTATGACGGCCGAATCCTTGAAAGCGCTCTCAGCGTTCTTCTCGATACTGTGGCGGCAGCGGACAATCTCGAAATTGACGTCGTCCAGGCTGCCCTTCTCTTTGGTCGCTGCGATGCTGGTCGATGAGTATTCGAACTGCTGGGCCGCGTACGTGAGCAGCGGGTCCATCGTCGCCAGGTAGACCCTTTCACCGAACGGCAGATCACCCGAGCGCAGCGTTTTCTTGGGGTCGGCTCCCCTGGCGCGGACCACTGCTGCGACGAGCAGGGCCGAGAGGCCCAGGCAGACGGCGTGGCAGAGCACCCACGTCGCGGTCGTGCCGCCCTGTTTCGGAGCTAGGTACGCGTAGAGCTCAAGGTTCTCGATGCTTAGGGTCTCGTAGACGTACGATGTCGAATTGTCCCCTTGCATCCTGGATGTGAAACTCTGGACGTCGCCGTGCTCGTCCCTGAGCGATGCTGAGTCGTATCCGGACTCGTCGGGGAGGTTGACCACGAGCTTAGCGCCGTAAACAGGCACGTTCCAGTAGCCGTACCAGTTCGCGGCAATGACCCGGTTGTCGAAATCCTCTTTCAGGGCTCCGAAGGCGGTCATCTTAATCACTACCGTATACTCGGAGTCAGCACGAATCGTCGGGAACCGCCAGTTGAGCTGCTTGTAGTTGTATTTGTACCCCTCGAAGTTCTGCATCGACCAGGGAAGCGACACCCCGCCGCTGTCCTTCACCGACGAGACCCTGAATTCGTCTGACCAGTCGTCCACGCGAAACCGCTTGAAACCCGAGTTCTTCGTCGAAAGGGTCGTGGTCTTGTAGGTGAAGTTGAGCTCTATCCGAACGTCGTCCCCGTCTGGGGTGACGGTGCAGGTGTAGTTTCGGATGGAGTAGCCGGCCACGTATTCCGACTGGAAATCGAGGGTGTCTGTCGCGACTGACGAAACGCCGATGGCGTAGGTCACGGCCAGCATCGATGCGACGATGAACACCATCATGAGGTATGCCTGGATCCTCTCCCTCAAGGCGCTCCGCCCCCCAGCACCGCGTGGCAGAGTGGGTCCTCGCCGTGCAGGTCACCGTTGTGGATGGCTAGCGCCCTGCAGCCCCTGCATCGCGCCTTCGATGTGCAGTCCGAGCAACGGCTCCGGAGCCTCGCCGCGTCGGAGTATTTCCGCGCGCCTTCACCGGCCAATATCTCGGATATCGGTTGCCTTGTGATGTCGCCTATCACCTCGGTAATGTAACGGCACGCGGTCACAGACCCGTCTGGCTCGATGTTGAGGAGGCCAGCGCCCGCGACACAGGGCTTGAGGTCAAGGCCGAGCGCCACGGCCAGGACCGGGTCTCGCGTGACTATGTCCATGCCGGGATACTCGACCCAGGACGCCTTAATATGCGCGATGACTTCTCTGAGCAGCTCGGGAGTCAGGTGCCAGTCATCCAGCCTCGTGGTCCCGATGAACCTGTGGAACGAGACCCTGCGGACTCCCAAAATGCTGGCGAGCTCGACGAGCTTTCCCACTTCACCGTGGTTTTGCTTCGAGACGTTCATGGCCAGGGCAACGGGTATCTTGCGCGCCACCATCCCGCGGACGTTGCCGAGGATTTTTTCGAAGCAGTCCTCCCCGCGCAGATCCTCGAACCTCTTCGCGTCGAGGGCCGGCATGTTGACGGTGGCCGCGTGGAACAACCCCTTGATGACTGGCAGCATCTCGTCTTTCAGCGCGTAGCCGTTCGTCACGAGGGTCGTATTCGCGCGGGCACTGCCTTTGAAAATCCCTGCCAGTTCGAACAAGTCCGGGCGAAGCAGGGGTTCCCCCCCGATGAAGTGGACGTGGAGGGCGGTCCCGGTGCACTTGAAATAGTCTCTGGCTCCCTGGAGCGCACGGGTCCACTCGCCGGTGCCCAGCTCCGGGCGCGAGGAGGCGTTGGGCGGAATGTTGTAGCATCTCGCGCACTTGAGGTCGCACCTGGCAGTGAGCTTGACTTGCAGCACGAAATCCCGACATGGCGCGGCCACTACACACCCTCTCCAGCACCTTATCGGGATTGACCTATATAATCAAATCTTAAAGGTTTTACCCCAGGAACGGTATCTTCCCATCCCCGGTCACGTTCTTTATCATCTTCCTGATGCTCGCGAACTCCACGTACTGCGCGCTGAACTGCGCGGCGAGCTTCCGGTCCATGCCGCCCTTGATTGCGGCCTTGCGGAAGTTGCGCGCTGCGCGCTTGGCCTTGCGCTTGAAGCGCATGAGCACGAAGAGCAGCCTGGTCGCAAGCCACAGGGCCTTCGCGACTACTATCACGACGTTGACGGGGTCCTCCCGCGTCTCCTCTGGCATCGGGGGGCCTCCTCAAGCCTCTTCGTCGGAGTCCAGGCCCTTCTCCTTGAGCTTGTTCTTTATCTTGATGTTGACGGCCTTGCGTATCTCGTCGCCGGTGTCGTCGTCGTCGCCGTGACCGTGCCTGCCCTCGTTCCCGATGGCGCTGGCGATGGCGTTGCCGATGTTCAGGGTGCCCATGTACTGCTGGGTCAGCTGGAACGCCTGCGCGTCCGTCATCCCGGCGTCCTTGAGGGACTTGTAGAAGCCCGCGACCGCCGTGCCGTACTTCTGGGACTGCTCCTTGCCGTACAGAACGTCCGTGAGGTCGTTCAGCAGCTTCGGAATCTTCTCGCCGACGACGTCCAGTATCTCCCGGACCTCCTTCGCGTCCGACTCGTGCTCGTGATCCTGCGCCTTCTTCTTGTCTATCTCTATCTCGACCATGTTTTCACCTCTGATTATCCTTATGCGCGCTCCCTGTTCTTAACCAAACCGAGCAGTTCTAGCCACTTATCGGTCACTTCCTGCGAGGCCGAGTAGCGGTTCTGCTTCCCGCGCGCCTCGGCCGTGACCACGCCCATCTTCTCCATCTCCTGCAGCCTCTCGCGGACGATGCGCCTGGACGAGTGGCCGCGCTTCTCCCTCAGTATGTCCGTGGCCTCGGAGATGTTCACCGGCCCCTTCTCGATGACTATCTGGAGCAGGTCCTTGGAAATCGGGTCCTTGAGTCCGGGCACCGCCATCTCCGGCGATATCTGGCCGTGCTTCTGGTAGAGTCCCATGAGCTTGAAGTAGCCCTTGGAAATCTCCTGGAACGACTGCATCTGCTCCGCTATCTCGGCGTAAGGCCTGGCCACGTCCAGGAAGGCCTCCTCCAGCTTTATCATGCGCTCGTTGATCTCCTTCAGCTGGCGCTTCACGTCGCCGTCGTCGTCCTTCATCGCCGAGAAATGCCCCACCCAAGTTATAAAGATAGCGTCGCCGTTTCGGGACCGATGGCAGAGATGCGAGAGACCGGGCACGGAGGGGTCTTCACTGACGGCCAACACCTGTTCACGGTCAACGGCAATCCGGGGCGCCGCGTCTACGGCGAGGAGCTGGTGCGCTCCGGTGGCGTCGAGTTCCGCGCCTGGGACCCCCGGAGGAGCAAGCTGGCGGCCGCCATCCTCAACGGCCTGGAAGAATTTCCGCTCCGCGAAACTTCGCGCGTCCTATACCTCGGCGCAGCCTCCGGCACGACTGCCAGCCACGTCGCTGACATCGCCAAGGACGGACAAATCTTCTGCGTCGAGGTGGCCCCGAGGCCGTTCCGCGACCTGGTGGCGCTCTGCGAGCGCAGGCGCAACATGCATCCGATACTCGCGGACGCGGGAATCCCGGCTTCGTATGCCCCGGTGGTGCAGTCGGCTGACGTAGTCTACCAGGACATCGCCCAGCGGGACCAGGTGGAGATATTCGTCAAGAACCTGGAGGCGCTGCCGCCGACGACAGGGAAGGCGCTGCTGGTTGTAAAGGCCAGGAGCATCGACGTTGGGGCGAACCCGGCAAAGATATTCGCGAAGGTGGAGGCGCGCCTCGTCGAGCTGGGCTGTACCGTCGAGCAGAGGGTGGACCTGGCCCCGCACGAGAAGGACCACGAGGCCGTGCTGGTCGCAGCGCCATAGCGAGAAACGACGGATTTCGCGGACAGTTTATTATACGCGTTAGAACTGCTGTCTATCATGGAGAACCCCGCGCAGACGATTTTATTGGTGGACCGCGACGAAGGATGGCGGAAACGATTGAGCGGGATTCTCGTATCGAAGGGCCAAGCGGTCCTGGAAGCCGACAGCGGGGCGACCGCTCTGAAAACATTGGAGGAGAATGTCGACGGCGGCATGCTGCTCATCATCAGGCGCGTGAAGGACGTGCGGAGCTCGACCTTGTGCAGGGACTTGCGGGAGATGGCCAAAGAGAGAAAGGCATCCGTATATATCATCTTGGTGGCAGAGGAGGGAAAAGGTGCCGACGTGCTTGGCGCTTTGGGCGCGGGCGTGGACGATTTCATGGCCGAACCTTACGATTCCGAGATGCTGGTTGCCAGGATTTCGGTGGGAAGCTATATCCTCGATGGCCTCGCGCACGGCGCTTCCAGGCACGAAAGGCACAACCTCTTGGCCGAATTGTTAGAGGAGCACGAGCTGCTGAACGAGATTGTGAAGGTACTAGAATTCGTGGAGGCACGCCTGGAGAAGGGGATTCCCAGGGCCGTGACGGAATGGGGCCTCTCGACGGCTTTTCTGATAGATTTCGACGTTCATGTGGCAAAGGAAACGGCTTACATCGACAAGTTCATCGAAAGCGTCGCCCGCACGCAGGCGGAATGGTTCGCGGACATTTCCCGGTCGTCCTTCGAGACCTTGCAGACGCAGCATGAGAGCCTCCAGGCCGTGGGCGACGAGCTCAAGGCGAAATTCGCCGATTATATCAAGGTCCGGAAGGAGCTGGAACCCATCGTGGCATCGTTCGGGAAGCTCGAGCTGGGCATGCAGATAGGGGACCGGACGGAGGAGTTGGAAATCGCTCTCGCGCAAACTTGGGCGCGGGTCCAGAAATACTATTCGAACAGGCGGAAGCTCATCGGAAGCCTGAGGAAGTCCATACGGGAGTACGTCGCGTTCGTCCCGGGGCACTTCAAGTTCGAGGAGGAACTCTTCTTCCCGTTCAGCTCCAAGTACCTCAGCGAGGACGACATGGGCTTCCTGGCCAACGAATTCAAGCGCATCGAGGCCAAGGCCGGCCGGGACCGCATCAAGAATGAGATGAAAAAAATCCGCAAGATGTCCAGCCTGTTGAAGGATGCTAGCCTGCGAGAGCTAAAGAACACAGCCGAAACTCTTTAATATCCCATGGTGTTTGAGGCCAACATAGCTTCCGTGTAGGAGATGGACGCCAACGGGCGCCCTTCGACAACACTACAGGAGGAATCAATTTGGCAGAGAAAACGACAATCGATGCGGTCAAGAAGGCACTTGAGGGCGCGAAGCAGCGCAAGTTCAAGGAGTCCGTCGAGCTGGCCGTGAATTTGAAGGACGTCGACCTCTCAGTTCCGAAGAACAGGATCGACGAGGACGTCATCCTGCCCAAGGGGCGCGGGAAAGCCGTCAAGATAGGGATATTCTGCGGCGGCGAGCTGGCTCGCAAATCCAAGGGGGTCGCCGACCTGGTCATCTCTCCCGAGCAGATCGAGGAGTACGCCGGGGACGCGAAGAAGACAAAGAAGCTCGCGGCCGAGAACACCTTCCTCCTCGCAGAGGCCCCGCTCATGCCACTCATCGGAAAGAAGCTGGGTAAGGTTCTCGCCCCCAGGGGCATGATGCCGAAGCCCATCCCGCCAGCGGCGGACCCGGTGCCGGTGGTGAACAACCTCAAGAAGACCATCACCCTGAAGTCCAAGGACCGCAAGACGTTCCATACGCCGATAGGCAGCAAGGAGATGAGCCCCGAGGACATAGCTGAGAACATCGACCTCGTGGTGAAGCGCTTGACCGTGAAGCTGGAGCGCGGAAAGATGAACATCTCGTCGATCTTCATCAAGACGACGATGGGCCCGTCCGTGAGGCTGATGTAGGGGGGCTCAAGATGGAAAACAACGAAGTCGCGAAATGGAAGACAACCCAGCTGAGCCAGCTCAAGACCTCCATCGACTCGAAGAAGGTCGTGGGCATCGCGTTCGTCGGCGGCATACCGGGCACGGCCATCCAGAAGATGCGCAGGGACCTGCTCGGCAAGGCGGACATCATCGTCGTGAAGAACACGATTGCCACCCTCGCCCTCGAGCACGGCGCGGCCAAGAAGCCGAACCTGCAGTCCCTCGCGCAGAAGATGGACGGCCAGACCGCCATCATCACGACAGACATGAACCCGTTCAAGCTCTACCAGCTCCTAGAGGAGAACAAGTCCAAGATGGCGGCCAGGGGCGGCGAGATAGCCCCGGACGACATCGAGATAAAGGCCGGGGACACGCCGTTCAAGCCGGGCCCGATAGTGGGCGAGCTGCAGAAGGCGGGCATACCGGCCGCGATAATGGACGGCAAGGTCGTCG
>DAIRED010000030.1:0-12854 GCA_036795795.1 Thermoplasmatota archaeon
CCGGTCGCGCTCGCCGGGCTCCTATACGTCGGCGCGTTCCTCGGACTCGCGGCGTTCTCGGCGACGAGCGTTTCGTCCGGGCGAGGCGCTCCGCTGTCGCGAGACGACGTTCCCTGGCTCGCCGGTGCGATGGCCGCCGGCGGCGTCGCCGCCCCGATTCTTCTCATGGTCGGCCTCACGACCACCACGGGCCTCGCGGCATCGCTGCTCCTGAACCTTGAGGCGGCTGCCACCGCCGGAATCGCCGTACTGGCATTCCGCGAGCACGCCGGCGGGAGGCTGTGGGGCGCGGTCGCTTGCATGGCAGCGGGAGGCACGATTCTCGCCTGGGACGCCAGCGCCGGCAGGTTCGACTCGCTTGGGCCGATTCTTATTGCGCTGGCGATGCTCTGCTGGGGCGTCGACAACAACCTCACCAGGCGCATCTCGGCCAAGGACCCTGTGGCGATCGCGAGGGCGAAGTGCGGCGTCGCTGGCGCAGTCTCGCTGGCGATATCGCTGGCTTTGGGCGAGACCATCGATTTCAATATATATTTGTTGCTCGCCATCCTCGTCGGTTCGCTCAGCTACGGGGCGAGCCTCGCGCTCTTCGTCAAGGCGCTGGACGGCCTCGGCGCATCGAGGACCGGCGCGCTGTTCGGCGCGGCGCCGTTCGTCGGGGCAGCCGCCTCGCTGGCGCTCCTGAGGGAGTGGGCCGGATGGGCGCTCGTTCCGGCGTTCGCTTTCATGACTCTCGGTGCCTGGCTCATCCTAACGGAGCGGCACGGCCATGCACACCGGCACGAGCTGACGAAGCACGCGCACGTCCACCTCCACGACGACGGGCACCACGGGCACGAGCACGCCGCGACGGTGGCCAAGGAGCACGTCCACGAGCACGAGCACGGTGACGAGGAGCATGACCACCCGCACTGGCCCGACTCACACCACAGGCACGGGCACTGAGCCGGCGCTGGAAAGGTTTATTTATACTCGCGCGATTCCTGGCGCAAGGATGGATGCACGAATGGCGTACCAGCTTCGTTGGGGCAAGGCTACCTGGATACCGGTCCTCGCGGTCGGCGCGGTGCTGGGCGTGATGATACTCCTGATGAGCTACTGGGGCATGGGCTCCTATTGGCACTACGCGTACTACGTTCCGTTGCTGGGCTACTATGTCATGTGGTCCATCTGCCAGTCGCACTACTTCAAATGCGACCCACAGCCGAACTGGGGCGGCTTCGCGCGTCAGTGGGTGTCGATAACCAGCGCGGTCCTGATATTCTACGTCAATGAGTGGATAATCGGCGATGTCGTGGGGATACGGGGTGCGTACCCAGCGGATGTGGCGCCAAATATCATCATGGCGGGGCATTTCACCTTCATCGTCTTGGGCTTCTTCTTCTTCGGAATGGACGACTTCATGTTCAAGGGCGCCCTGTCCAAGGGCATCAAGAACGACGCCCACAAGGCCATATTATGGTTCGCAGTAATATGGATAACATGGATTCCGGTCTACGCGATTCCGGGCGTCTGGGCGTCCGCAATGGACGGCTTCGACGGCGCCAAGCTGAACATGTTCCTCGCGTGCTTCCAGTGGACCATCATGATGCAGATGATGACTGCGATAACCTGGCGCGATCTCCTCGGGGAAACAAAATTCAAGAGCGACTACCACCGCGGGGCAATCATGCTCGCGATAGCGCTCGCAATGGGCGCAATCATCGGCTTCTTCTGCTATTCGATGATTGACTGGATATCCCCCGAAATCCCCGCCTCGAACATATGGCACCACGTGCTTTACATGGGAACTTACCCGTTAATCCCGATAATCATGTTCGGCGTCTACTCAAACCACTTCAATCACATCCCCAATACCCGCAACAAGACTATCGCGCGGACCGCCGTCATCGCAATGGCGGTGGTGGCGTGGTACTTCGCATTCCGATTCATCGTAGCCCCGTCTGGCATCTTCGGCGAGCACACGTGGGACCACCACTTCGACCTGTACTTCAACTTCACGATATCCATCCTCCCGCTGAGCCACCACTGGTTCTGCGGGCGCCTCGGCGCGCTCAAGGAAGTGCCCGACGCCAAATAGAAAGGGTTTTAATAGGCGGCGGCAATCCGCACGGGAGGGTGGAACTGGTGAAACTAGAACAGCACCTCGCTGGATGCGACGCGGACCTCGCGAAGCTCATTCTCGCAATCGGGGAGTCCTGCAAGAAAATCAAGTGCGGCTTCGCCAGCCGCCAATCTTGCTCGGACACCGAAAACATCTACGGCGAGAGGCAGATGGCCCTCGACAAGTGGGCGGACGAGACGCTAATCGCCGACCTGAGGTCATCCGGGCTAGTCAAATATCTGGCTTCCGAGGAGCAGCCGGAGATTCTGGAATTCGAATCAAGCGGTAACCTCGGCGTCACCCTCGACCCGCTCGACGGCTCGTCGCTCATCGGCGTGAACCTGGCCGTCGGAACCATCGTTGGTATCTTCAGGGGGAACGTTCTCGCCCCCGGCAACACGATGGTCGGCGCGATGTACGTGCTCTACGGGCCGCTGACGACTCTCACATACACCGTGAAGAAGGGCGTCCACGAGTTCGTCCTCAACCCAGAGGGCGATTACGTCCTGCAGGAGGAGAACATCCACATCCCCGACGGGAAGATATACGCGCCCGGTGCCGCGCGGAAGGATTATCTGGCCTTCCACCTAAGATGGATAGAGGCCCTGGAGTCCGAAGGGTACAAGGTCCGGTTCAGCGGCTCGTTCGTGGCCGACGTCCATCAGATACTGCACAAGGGGGGCGTCTTCACCTATCCTGGCTACCGGGGCAAGGAGAAGGGGAAGCTTCGGCTCCTGTTCGAGGGGAACCCGATGGGTTTCATCGTCACCGAGGCAGGAGGGGCGACCAGCCACGGGAAGGGGGACATACTGGCGGTCAAGCCAGAATCCATCAGCCAGCGGATTCCGACATATATTGGTGGAAAGAAGGAGATACATCTAATCGAGAAATACAGCAAGGAGGCATAGAATTGATCAAGCCGATACCCGGAGACTTGATGTTCAGGAGCCTGAAGGACCGTGGCACGATAATAATGGCCGCCAACCTCCGGATGACCCGGGGCGTGGCAAGGGGGATATTCAGGGCGGCGAAGGATTTGGACGCGCCGCTGATTTTCGAGATTGCCAGATCGGAGTGCGACCAGAACGGCGGATACACCGGGATGAAACCCGCGGACTACGCCGCGCATATCCAACAGGCTGCGAGCGATGTGAAATTCGACGTCTGGGTGCTGCACGCCGACCATGTCACAGTCAAGAAGGGCACGCCGGAGGACATCGCGAAGACGAAGGAGCTCATCGACCTGCAGGTCGCCGCTGGCTTCACGAGCTTTGCCATCGATGCGTCCCACCTTTTCGACTTCAAGGGCGGGAACCTGAGGAACGAGCTGGCCCTGAACATCGACGCCACGACGGAGCTTGCCAGGCACATCAAATCTAAGATGGGCTCCAAGCCGTTTGGACTCGAGGTCGAGGTCGGGGAAATCGGCAAGGAGAACGCCAGCGGAAAGGTCGTCACGACGCCCGATGAAGCAGTGACCTTCATCAAGGCCCTGAACGAGAACGGCGTCGAGCCCGATGTTCTGGCGATAGCGAACGGCACGACGCACGGCAACATCTACGACGACAAGGGGAACATGGTCGAGCAGGTGGGCATCGACCTGGAACAGACCAGCAGGGTGGCGGCGGCGCTAAGGGGGATGGGTTCCCACGTGAGGATAGCCCAGCACGGCATCACCGGCACGCCAAGGGAGCTGATAAATACGAAGTTCCCGAAGGGCGACATACTCAAGGGGAACGTGGCGACGTTCTGGCAGAACATCGTCATCGACACCGTCAAAGTCTACGACCCGGATTTCTACAAGGAGATTTGGGACTGGACGCTGGCGACCTACGGGCCCAAGAGCCCGGGGAAGCCGCAGAACACCATCTTCGGCAAGAACGTGAAGAACGCTTTCGGGCATTTCTACCAGAAGTTCCAGAAGCTCGACGCCGAGGCCGTCGACACGATGGAGTCCATCGCGTACGCCGAGGCGCGGACATTCTTCAGGTCATTCAGCGCAACCGGCAAGGCCAGCATCGTCAGGGAAGCCATGGGGTGAAGGGATGAAGACGCCCATCGTCGCCATCAACATGAAGACCTATCCCGAATCGACGGGGGCGGCCGGGATGAAGCTGGCGCTGCTGTGTCAGGAAGTCTTCGAGGCGACTGGCAAGAGCATCGCGCTCGCACCGCCGCAGAGCGACCTCGCCCTCTACGCGAGCACGTTCGCCGTCCCGATACTCGCCCAGCACGTCGACAACGTCAAGCCAGGCGGCACGACGGGCCGCGTGACGCCAGAGTCCGTGAAGGCGATTGGCTGTGCGGGCACGCTGATCAACCACTCGGAGTACCGCATCCCGGCCGAGGACGTCAAGGCGCTCGTCGATAGGTGCAGGACGCTCGGGCTCGCGTCCATCGTCTGCACGAAGGATGCCAACGAGAGCCTGGAGTATGCAAATTTCAAACCCGACTTCATCGCCGTGGAACCGCCGGAGCTAATCGGCGGCGACATCTCCGTGACGACCGCCAACCCTGGCGTTGTCCGCGACTCGGTCGCCGCGGTCAAGAAGATTTCCCCGGACACGAAGGTTCTCTGCGGCGCTGGCGTTAAGAACGGCGCCGACGTGAAGATGGCGCTGGAGCTCGGCGCGGACGGCGTGCTGCTGGCTTCGGGCGTGGTGAAGGCCAAGGACCAGAAGGCGGTCGTGGCCGAGATGCTGGGGGCGCTCTGACGGGTTTCTGGAGCAAGAAGGAAACGCCGAAGGCGGAGCCGTCGCCGGACGAGGTGGAATGCCCGATCTGCGGCACGATGGTCGCCAAGGACGCCAAGATGTGTTATGCGTGCGGCGAGAAGCTGGGCGATGCCAAGCCTTCGGGGAAACGGATAATCTGAGATTGGACTGGACCCCTCCGAATGGACACTTAGAATAGCTATGATAACATCGGATGTGGTGCATGAAAACTAAATCGAATTACACGCGCGAGTACAAGATTGCTATACTCTCACAAGTAGAATCTGGAATGCCGATTTCGGAGGTCGCTAGGCAGAACGGGCTGCATCCCGCATTGATTTCGAAGTGGAAGCAGCTCTACAAGGAGGATCCGGAGAAGGCGTTCTCCGGCTCCGGCAATCCGTACAAAGAGCAGGCGAGGATTGCCGAGCTGGAGCGCATGGTCGGCAAATCCGTACGACAACGCGTACGTTGAGAGCTTCTTCAAGACGCTGAAGTACGAGGCGGTGTATTTGAACGAATACGAGACATTTGAGGACGCGCTGGAGAACATCGGAAGGTTCATCGAGGACGTGTACAACAGCAAGCGGATGCATTCCGCCCTGGGGTATGTGTCCCCGATCGAGTAAGAACAAAAGGAGAAATTAAATTGTGTTGCGATTCTATGAGTCCACTAATGAGGGGTCGGTCCAGTCTGGCCAACTATTTCTTTTCTTCTACTACGTGATCAACCAATCTGGTAATTTGCTTCGTAAGTTCTGCGAGGTTGGTTTCGACATTATCAATTTTCTTTCCAATCTTGTCGTATCGGCTGAGCGCATCGCCTAATCGGGTATCAATACTATCCAAACGGTCATGAGTTTTAAATGTTGCATCCGTAATCTCATCCAATTTTTCATGCGTTTTTAACGTGGCTTCCGTGCCTATATCAACTTTCTTAGCGACCTCGCCCAGCATCTTACCGGCAGTCGCAAAGCCCTGGAACATCTCAGCTCCCAGATTGGAATATTTTATCTCGAAGTACTTGAATTTGCCTTTTGGCTTTGACCATTCGACCTTGACGGCCGCAACGTTGATATCGCCTTCATGTAAATCCAGCTTCTTGGCGAAACCCTTTATTGCCTTCTCCTCCCCTTCGCAGACCGCGCGAACCGTCCCATCCGGTATGTTCTCTGCATATCCGACTAAACCGGCCTTCTGAGCTAGGCGCATGACCATGCCTCTGAATCCTACGTCTTGGACGTCGCCAGATATTACAAGGGTTGCGCGCTTTTTCATGGTTACAAAAAGTCATATAACCTACCCAATATATAAAAGTGATTATATGTGTATTAAAATAGTCCAAAGGATTTGGGACCACCGAACGCCTACGAACCTGTGCATTCTATTCGAGCCCACAACCTGCGGCGGAACCACCCGCTACATGTAGCGCTCCCCGGGATATACCTGCCCGTCTTTTCTAGCCTCGGTGATTTGACGACCAACCTCCTCCGTCACGCGCTCGCAGGCGCACTGGCCTCGTTCGCCCTGGCATTGGCGCTCTTCCCGGAGCACGCGCAGGCTGCGACCTTCGCCGGCGCGATGTCCGCGCTGCTGGTGAATATGGACCGGCGCGAGCTGCCTCAGGGCAGGCGCACGCCGTTCGGCCACTCCCTGCTCGCCTGGATGCTATGGACGTACGCCGCAGCGGTAGTCATGGAATCGCTCGCGCTTTCATGGCTCATGGATTATGCCGCGGTCGCGCCAGTCGCCTTGGGGTTCGCCATGGGGTACGCGACTCATCTGGCGCTGGACGCCTTCGGCGCGGAGGGGATTTATCTCCTCCCGAACAGGCGCTTCCCCGCGCTGGACAGCCTCCCGGAAGGCTGCTCGAGGCAGTGGGAGGGATGGAGCGTCCTGCGCTTGAATCGCGGGTTCCCCCGGGACGTCCCAGCGAGACTATGAATCCCACCCCGCCAATCGGGCTTTAGGAGGTGAGATGGTGTCCTACAAGACGTGGGCCTGGCAAGTCAGAATCGTGCTCTCCGCGATGGCCGTGGAGGCCTCGGTCCTGTGTGCCGCCTTCGCGAGCCTCGAGCCAGCGTGCCCGGGGATTCGGATGGTGACGACCGCGCTGCTGTCGTTCGCCCTCGCGCTGTATCTGCTGGCGATGCTGCTGATGCTGCGCGGCAGGACGATGGCGATGGTGCGCGACCTGGTCATATACGGCACGGTCCGCCCGAGCCAGTCCGGCGGGGGGCCGCTCGACGGGTTCGCAAGGCTCGACACGGAGCCGCCCAAGGTCGGATTCGCGGCAGCGTGAAAACCTTTCTTTTCATTTTAAAAATCGTGAATCTTGCACACGACGAACCAGTATGCCAGCAGCTCGTTTCGCACGGCCTCGCGGTCCGGGAACCTGCGGTCGACGATTTCCCAGAATGCCTTGCCGTGGTTGAGCTCGGCGAGATGGGCGACCTCGTGGAAGACGACGTACCGCACGAGCCTCTCGGGCAGGTGGCGCAGAGCCAGGTTGATGCTTATCCCGCCGGCCGATGAGCAGCTCCCCCACTTTGACTTCATCAGCTTGAACCGCACCTTTCCCGCGTTTAATCCCAGCTCCTTCGAATAGTGCTCGACGAGCCAGAGCACGAGGCGCTTGAAATCGTCCTCGCCGCGGCGCTCCAGGTCGGCGATAGAAGCCTCGTCCAGCGCCTTCCTCATCTTGGCGTGGTTTCGGTAGACCCAGCGCCAGTTGCGCGATATCGCCTCGCGCGGGTCGCCGCCGCGGGGCAACACGACGACGAGCCGGTCGCCTTTAAACGCGAGTTTGGTCGCGCGGCCCTGGCCGACCTCGGCGTCGTAATGTATCTCGACGTTGCCGACGCTGAAAACCCCGGATTCTGACACGGACGAGAAAACCCATTGCGCCTATTTGGAACTGTCGCAAAGTTCTCGCGGCTCGATTCTCATCGGGGGGAAAAGGTTTATCAACTCAAACGAGTATATACATCGCGTCCGAAGGGACACAGGGGATGCACATGTGCAAGTATCGCTACGGCGAAAGCCGCTGCGCGAGCGGAGCGGTCACCGACATGGTCTGCCTGGGTGAGGCCAACTGTCCGGTCCACAACCCAGGGATTCTGCCGAACGGAGCCGAGCACCCGCGGGTCATCAGCACCGAAGGCGAGAGCGGCCTGGCCGAGCAGTTCCTCAAGTGGAACGGCCTCTACTGCCCGAAGCACAAAGCCTTCTACTGCGCGGCCGAGGGCGAGTGCGACACGTGCGGCGTGTCGCGCGACGAGCACCGTGCCAGCATGGACAAGTTCGGGGGGCCGATGAGATGACGGAGCCGTGCAAGCACCTCGGAGACGATGGAATCTGCAACGGCACGTACAAGGGGTTCGGCTGCATCGGCGAGCGGTGCATCCTCGTGAGGGAAGCCGTAGCGCCAAAGCCGAGGACGTGCGAGCACCTGCACGAATCCACCTACTGCTCGAAATACCACAAGTTCTTCTGCCCGGGCCAGGACATCTGCGGGTCGCAAGATTCCAGCGAGGCCGCGGCGCGTGGCAAGGCGTAGCAAGATTTTTATCCGGAGCGTCCAATGTTAGACCGATGCTAGGGATAATGAAGTTAGACAAGCGATTCAAGGTCTTAATTGTGGCCTTGGTCATAATTAATGTTACAATTGCTGCCGCAATCATCGTACCGGTGCTGATGAACCGCCAGAGGCATCATTTCGAGGATGTCTACATCAACGACGACGAGGAGCTGGGGCGATGGAATCACGCGCTCGGCGGAGACGGCAGCCGGGATAAGCCGTACATCATAGACGACCTGGTAGTGGACAGGTATTTCTACATCGGTGGGACCAGCAAGTTCGTGACGGTGAAAAACCTCACCGTGACGCGCGGTGCCGTCGAGCTCGTGGGCTCCAACATCGCCGTGGACGGCTTGTCGGTCACGTCCGGCGATGGCATGGGTGCGCTCATCGTCCGGGGGCGGGACATCGCGATTTCCAACGCCAAACTCCTGGGTGGCCAGCGAGGCATCTACATGGAGGGCGAATGCGTGATGCTGGACCGGGTCGAGGTCCTGGACAGCACCTACGTCTGCGTGGACGTCCAGCATGGCGAGGACGTCCTCTTCACGAACTGCACCTTCGCAGGGGCGCAGGACGGCCTATTCATCACAGAGATGGCCGACTCGATAAGGCTCGTCCACTGCAACGTCACGGGGAATTGCCAGGGCGTCTGGATGGGGTGCCCGAATGGATTGATTGAGAGCTGCAACCTCGTCGGCAACTACTGCCCGTTGCGGCTCGAGAGCGCGTCGGGCGGCTGCAGGATACTGGGCAACAACGTCAACGGGAGCCACGTGACCCTCGCGTGGAACTGCGCGGAATTCCTGCGGCCCGATGTGGAGATTCGCGGCAACTACTGGGGGAACGCGACATCCGGCGAAACGGGAGACAGCCCGGCGTCCGAGTGGATTCCGGGGAACGGACCGCTTCCGTGAAACGCAGCGCTCAGTAGTCCCTCATCTCCCGCGTCTTCATGAACTCCCTGAGAAGGGTCGTCGCGTAGCAGCCGCGGTTGAGAGAGAACTCGAACGTCGCCTTGCCGTCCCCGACGCTCCACTTCAGGCCTTTGGCCGGGGCGACCATCTCCCTGCGCGAGCCCTTGGAGCCGAGCCTCTGGACCTGGGGTATCATGAACATCTCGTGGCGCATGTTCTCCGCTTCGACCACGCGTCTCTCAATCTCTCCTGGCTCGCCCGAAGCGTAGGTCGATTCCCAGCCGAAAAGCACGCCGCTCACGAACGCCTTTCCCTCCCGGGCGCGGAGCCTCAGCGTTTCCAGGTTGTCCGGTTTCGCCTCTATCCAGCGCTCGTGGTCCGGCAGCCCGTCGCGGTTCACCGGCAGCACGACGTCCCCCTCGACCGGCTCGTGCACTGGGATTCCCTGCCTCATGCGCTCGCACATTATCTTGTTGAAGATGTAAGACTGGTACGCGTGGACGAACATCATCTGCAGGTTCTTCGGCAGTATCTTGATGCAGCCGACGAAATCGCCCGGATTCTGGGACAGGTGGTTGAGCATCGCCAGCTCGAAAGCCATGTTCCTCGGGTAGGAGTGGAGCGCGGCGGAGAAGTCGCGCGTCTCCTCCAGCGCCTTCCTGGCGGCGTGCGCCTGAGGCTCCTCCCCGTCCGCGGGGCTGCCCAGATAGGTCATCACGGCGCCTTCGAAGTCACCCTGGACTATCCTCTTGCCGACCAGATGCGTCACCGGTCGGAGCGCGCCGAAGCGCTGGACGCCGAAGAGGTTCGGGAATCCACCAAGGGGTGCCAGCTCCCCTGCAACGGCCTCAATCCTGCCCCTCGCTTCGTCGTCGGGGCACTCCAGGTTCCGCACGGTGACCTTGAACGAGTTGCCAGCGAGGTCCCCGAGGTCTATCTTGCGGTTCGTCCCGTAGACGTTTGTGATCTCCACGTCGGTCATCCGTATGGCCTGGACGTCCTCTATCGGCGCCTGGAACTGAATCATCTGGGTCGTTATCGCGCGCTTGTCCTTCGTGCCGGCGAAAGTTATCTTGCGCCGCGAGATTCGGAGCGCCCGCGACAGCTCGCGCACGAGGCGGTTCATCTCCCAGTTGCGCACTTTGACGGTCGCGACCGTGTAGAGCGTTCCGCCCGGCGCGGGGACGATGGACAGCTCCTCCACGACGAAGTCCTCTGGCGCTGCCTTGAGCTTCCCGCCGATGCCTGGCCCCTTCGTGGCGTGAAGCTCCAGACCGACGATAGATTCGTGCATATCTTCAGAGGTCTTCGAGGTCCTCTATCTCCTTCAGTATCCTCTCCTCGAAGCTCTCCTCCTTCTTCTTCCTGAGCTTCTCGCGCATCTCGGGGGTGTCGTTGCCCTGCTCAATCTCGTCCAGGAGCGAGTCGAGCTGCAACATCGTCTTGTCCTCTTCGGCCTGCGAAATGGTCGTGCGTTCGGGGGCGATGACCTCCGGGGGCTGCTCGGGTTCGGCGCTGGCCTTCTCCGCCAACAAAGCCGCGTTGAACGTAACGAAGTTCTTTTCGTACGTGCCCTTGCTTATGCGACCCATCCTGTATGCATCCTCGAGATGGTCCAGTTTGTCGCGAGCGCCCAGGTGCGGCGGCGGCATGTGCATCTGTTCCCTCTTCAACTGTTCCTCGAACCTGGCCAGGTCGCGCTCGTAGATGCTCTTGGATATCTTTCCGTCGGCGTACGCCCTCGTGAGGTGGTCTATCTTGTCGTCGGGGCTCATGTGGGCTGGGGGCAGGTGCTCGTGGCCGAACTCCTCGGGCTGGACGGCGTCGGCGTCTTGCAATGGCCCCGATGGCTCGGTGGCTTTCTCAGGAGCGGGGGCTTCCTCCGCGGCCTCGGTCCTCTCGCCCTTCTTGGCCGACCTCGCGGTGAGCTCCGCTTCGTACATGGCTAGCGTCTTCTCGTAGAGCCCCTCGCTTATCTTGCCCTGCGTGTAGACCTTGGTGATATGTTTGATCTTCACAATCGGTGATAAGGAAGCTGCTGGAAGATGCTCGTAGCCAAACTCTGCAGGCGGCACTTGCGCAGGGACTTCTTCGACAGCGGGTTCCGCGCTGGATCCCACCGCGGATTCGGGGAATGCATCCCCTTCGAACGCCTGTATCGGCCCATCATCCACTTCCTCCGCTTCTTGTTCGTCCTTTGGCGAAGGCACTTCCGCGCGCATTCCCCAGACGAATATCAGCACGAGGCCGACAGCGAATATCGCGGCGTTCGCTCCTTGAGTAGGGGTCTCAAGTCGGCCCAGCCCTGTGTATGGCTCGTCGATTCCGAGCAGGTAGACCTGCATGAAATTTGTCCGTAGTAATATGACGCTCAATGTCCCCGCGAGGACGAAACCGATGCCAAGCATGAGCATCCAATACCTGCCGATAAATCCTTTCGAAGGCTTCTCGAGCCCACTGTCGTGCTCTTCGGATACGTCCTCGCCTGTTGCGACCTCATCAGGCTCTGCTTCGGCCATATCCGCCTCCGCAACAAGCCGCTCGGGTGCAATCTCCTCTCCTTCTGGAAATGGTTCGGGCACCGCCTCTTCAGCGGGCACGGTCTCGGGATGGGCATCCTTCTCCTCTTCTGCTGCCTTCGCTCGATCAGCCTGTTCCAGCATCAACCGCTTCCTATCTCGCTTACTCATTACGAGGCTTCCTCCTGGCACGGAAGGCGATGAACGGGATGGCGCATAATATTATCGGAACGGCGAAGGGGGGGAACTCGGGTGTGTCGTAAGTTACGTCGCCCCATGTAGTGGGATTAGCGTTATCAACACTGTCTCCACCCCATGTTTTATCCCCTGCGCCATCTTGGTCATGCATTTGGATTGCAAAGCCTGCGACCTGATTGTTAACTGGGTTACTTGCGCCCCAAACCTCAATAAATGGTATCCGCCATTCGTATAATATTGAACTGCCATCGAGGTTTGCTGCAGCAGCCCAAGGTGCAGCTTCGTATGCTTCCCACCCACCACCATTTCCTCCTGAGTTGTCTAGAATATTGAGCCCCGTGTTGGTATTAGATATTGAAAAGAGCCGATCATCAAATTGTGGGATTTCGTCTATGGGGGGATGGGTTTGTGAGAACACCAAGTTGCAATAGTCCAGTGCGTTCTTCTGTGTATCCGCAGTGAATTTTATTGCGATGAATAGGTCAGTACTACTTCTTACTGTGTAAATTTTATAATCTGTACCGCTCGTATACGTGTCTGCATCATTCCATTCGCTAGCCCCCATTGATCCATCTATCGTTATCGTCTCAGAGGTCGGAGGTGCGGCGATTGCAGATAGAGTACCTGTTTGTAATATTGGGCCAACAGGTATGTCCCTTGTCGCTCCGGTTAGAATGTTGGTCTGTATCGATGTCGTAACGTCAACTGTCCTCTCCCAGTCCGTCGTCTCCACGTACACCCGGACCGTTCCCGCCGGGCTTCCAATCGACGCGAGTGGCACGCTCGCCTCTATCGCGCTCGCGCCGTTCTCCGCCGAGACGC
>DAIRED010000031.1:0-12757 GCA_036795795.1 Thermoplasmatota archaeon
TACTAGGCGAAGTGCGAAAACTGAAAGGGGGCCAGAAGGCCCCCAAATCCTTTAACCACCATTTTCGTTTCTTCAATGAGATAGCGGCACGCATTTTTTGGCAACGTCGGTCGATTGGGAGGCCATCGTGCGACGGCCTTTCGCGCACGGACCGGCGCGTGTGACTGGAATGGGGTTGCGTGGGAAAAGTTTATATGCCTTACATCGATGAGGATGGTAGAGGGGGACACTCGAATGACGATGCCTTTGAACGTGCTCGAGCGCTCGGTTAACAAGCGCATTAGCCTTCTGCTCAAGGACGGCCGCACGCTGACCGGAAAGTTGAACGGATACGACGAGTACATGAACATGGTTCTCGAGGACACCGAGGAGAACCAAAACGACCAAATCAGGCGCCTCGGAACTGTCGTGTTGCGCGGAAACAACGTCGTGACAATCGTCCCGATCTGAGCGCGGACGGTGCAGCGGTGGCGCGCCTCTTCGGAACGAATGGAATAAGGGGTAGGGTCGGCGACAATCTCACAGCCGAGCTTGCGCTCCGCATCGGCGCGAGCGCGGGCACCTTTTGGGGCTCCGGCACCGCGGCCGTCGGAACCGATTGCCGGGATTCCGGAAGGATGCTCTCGATGGCGGCGTCGGCAGGCCTGGCGTCGACAGGTTTGAGTGTGAAAGACCTCGGCGTGGTCCCGACTCCCGCACTTCAATATTTTGTCAGGGCGCACGGCCTGGCTGGCGGCATCGTGGTGACCGCATCCCACAACCCCCCCGAGTTCAACGGCCTCAAATGCGTCTCGCCGGATGGCACGGAGATGTCGAGGGGCGAGGAGGTGGAGATCGAGCGCTTCTATGAGTCTGGGATTTTCAGGCAGGCAGACTGGCGCGGAATAGGCTCCGTCTCCTCAGACAGCGGCGCGAACGCAGCCTACGCCGACGGCGTCGTGAAGACGATTGCCTCAAAGAAAAAGCTCGGCATCGAAATCGCGCTGGACTGCGGGAACGGCCCTTCGACATTTACGTCTCCGCGCGCCTTGAGGGCGCTCGGGTGCAACGTGCAGACGCTCAACGCTCAACCCGACGGCTCATTCCCGGGCCGCCTCTCGGAGCCAACGGAGGACCACCTGGGCGACCTCATTGGCCTGTGCAAATCAGGGGGGTTCGACCTGGGCGTGGCGCACGATGGCGACGCGGACAGGGCGGTGTTCGTGGACGAGTTGGGCGAGTACGTCTCCGGTGATGCGGAACTGGCGTTAATGGCCAAGATAGCGCTGGGCCGCGCGGGGGGCGGCAAGGTCGTCGTTCCAATCGACACGTCCCGCGCCATCCAGGAGCTCGTCGAGATGGAGGGCGGCGAGGTGATTTACACGAAGGTCGGCTCTCCCGGGATAGCCCGCAGGATGATGTCCATCGAAGCCGTGCTCGGCGGGGAAGCCAACGGGGGGATAATCTTCCCCGAGTTCCAATTCTGCAGGGACGGGCTCTATGCGACCGCCGTGCTGGCGAGGGAGGTCGCCGAGGGCGGCAAGCCGCTCTCCAAGATGGTCTCCGTCCTGCCGAGGCGCGTGATGAGGCGCTGGAAGACCCCGTGCCCGTCCGAGCGCTCCGACGCGGTCCTGGCGATGCTCGGGCGCGAGTTCGCGAACGGAACGACGCTCGACGGCCTGCTCGTCGAGCAGAAGGGCCATTGGGTTTTATTCAGGCCATCTGGCACGGAGCCGATAATGAGGATGACGCTCGAGGCATCGAGCGAGAACGAGCTCGCGCACCTCTTCGAGACGTATTCGACGGCGCTCACGGCGGCGATAGAGGCCGTGCGGCTTTGATGGTTCCAATCTCTGCAATCAGGTAGGCGAGAGCGTAACCGGCGGCGAGGCCAGCGATTCCTCCGGTGATTATCCTCATCGCGTTGGAGCTCTCGTAGGTGGTCAGCGCCTGCGTCAGCCCGTCGATGCCAATCGGGACGAAAGAGAGGAGGAGCCAGAGTGGGTTCAGGGAGCGCCTGACGACGAAGAACGCCAGCATCCCGAGCGGCATCCCGAGGAAGATTGCGGCGCAGCGCGAGCAGAAAGGCATCTGGTTGCCGTTGAGGAACAGGGAGCGGTCGTCTATCTGGTGGCAGTTCAGGTCGCCGGCCTGGTACAGGAAGCGGACGGCGGGATTTTCCATCTCAGATATCGCGTCCGAGTGCTCTCCACCACCCACTACGCCGCAGCACCCCAGGTCGACGGTGTGCGCGGGAAGTGCCAGCGGCACCAGGATGACGGCGAGCGCGAAGGCGAGGAGGAGCGCGAAAACCACTGTCTGTACCTTGTGCCCCGCCATGTATGACGGGAGGCCAACCGCGCCGTCGAGAGCGTCTGTCTTGAGGCCCATATCGGCGTAAAGGGCAGGCCATTAGATAAATCATGCGCCTTTCCGGGCGTCCGAAACCCATTTATCCACGCGGGCCGCTTCGGTGGCCGTGAAGCGCAAGGTGGAAGTGCCATACGGCGGCGGCACGCAGTCGTTCGAAATCGACGAGGCGCGGCTCTCGGCAATCGTGCGGCCGTGCGCGAAGTGCGCCAGCGCCGGCGGCAATCCCATCATCGACGCCCTCGCTACGCCAGTCGGGGCGCCGCAAATAGGCGAATTCCTGGCGCCAGGTAAGAAGACGCTGGTCATCGTCAACGACGGCACGAGGCCCACGCCGACGCCCGCCGTCCTCGAAGCTATCTGGCCAATCCTCAAGCGCACCGATTATCGGTTTCTGGTCGCTTGCGGCACCCACGAGGTTCCCACCCCCGAGGAGCGCAGGAGGATATTCGGCCGGTGCCTCCCCGAAGTGGAGCCACGCGTGGCCGTACACGATTCTCGGAGCAAGGATTTGGTGTTCGTGGGGAAATCGAAACGCGGGAACCAGTTCCGCATCAACCCCCTGTTCGACGAGGCCGAGCGCGTGCTGGTCATCGGCTCCGTCGAACCGCACTACTTCGCGGGGTTCACCGGCGGGCGCAAGGCGTTCCTTCCCGGGATTTCGGCGTACGAAACGATTGAGCGAAACCACCGAAACGCCCTCGACCCGGAGTCGCAGGTGCTCCGCCTCGACGGCAACCCGGTCCACGACGAGATGGCGGAGATGGAAGCCGTCCTCAAGGCGCGAAAGCCCGCGGGGATTTACACCGTCCAGTCCATCGCCGCTGGCGGGGCCGTCAGGCACGCCGCATGCGGTGGCATCACAGAGGCGTTCAGGTCGCTGATACCGAAGGCCCTCGAAACGTTCTGCAGCCCGGCTCCGAAGAGAACCGACCTGGTCGTCAGCGCGGCCCTTGCGCCCGGCGACGCCACCTTGTACCAGGCGCAGAAAGCGATAGAGCACGCGAAGCCAGTGCTGTCGAAGGGTGGGACGGTCATACTCGTCGCAAGATGCCACGATGGCATCGGCGGGTCGGAATTCTGGAAGCTGCTGACGTCGGCTTCGTCCCCCGAGGCGGTGATTGCGAAGATTGCCGAAGGCTACAGGCTCGGATACCACAAGGCCGCCAAGCTCGTCGAGCTGGTCGCCGCGGGCGGGAAGGTGCGCATGGTCACGGAGATTCCTGCGGATTCTCTCGCAAAGGGGTTCGTGATTGGCCACGCCACCGTCCATGAGGCGGTCGACGCGGCCCTCGCCGAGGACGGCTGCGAATCGGTCACCGTGATGCCAGAGGGGAACAACACCGTGCCAGTCGTCAATTGTAGGTGAAAGGATAGCGAGGCGTCGCAGGGCGATGCGCACCGCCGCCGTCCGGAAAATCAGATTCCCAGTATCTTCCTCGTAATCTGACCGAACTGCAGGTCCTTTATCATCGCCAAGTTGGCGATGCTGTATTCCTGGATGACCGGCATCACCTCAATCAGGCCGTTCTCTTTCAGATACTGGACCTTGCGCACGCTGTCCATCTTCGCCTCGTCGTAGTCCCTGTACGCCGACAGCATTATCGTCTCATACTTGCGGGAGGCGATGAAGAACGTGTTGCTGTTCATGACCTCCGGGGGCACCGCCTTTCCGAGGTCGAGGGGCTTCTTGGTGCTGTAGCGGATGTGGTAGAAGCATATCACCTTGAAACCGAGCTTCCGCAGGTCTGGCACGAGCACGGTTTTCACCAGCCCGGCACTCTCGAGGCGCTTGCGTATCGCGGCGACGGTGTGCCTGCTGACCGGCAGCGTATTGCCCAGCTCGGTGTCGGTCATCTCTGGGTTCTCGACCAGGCCGAGGTAGACCAGCTTCTCCGTCTTGGCGAGGTCCGCGGGGTCGCCGGGCACGAACTGCCTCGACGCCTCCGGCGCCACATCGATGCCGAACGCATCGGCCAGCATAGGGGCGAAGTCCATGAATCGGTCCATCCTGCTGATTGTGAACGGGAAGACAGCCTCGGTCGGAAGCGTCCCCTCCAGCAGGTTCATCCGCGCGAAGGTCTCGGTCCTAACGTCGTTTATCTTGCAAGTGGCGGTGATGTTGCCGGCGAAGCTGAGCGAGAAGCCCTTGTTGGTCTCGCCGATGGAGTAGAATATCTCGTCGAAGACCTCTATCATTTTCTTGGTCGTCTTGATGCGCTGCTCCAGCGGAATCGCGGCGTTGAAATCCGTGTGAATGACGACCAGCAGCTCGCACCCCATGTTCTGCATCACCGGGATGCACACGGTGCGGTAGTAGCCGCCGTTGTAGAGCCGCTGCCTGATGGAGGCGAGCGTGGATTGGTTCATCCCAATCTCGGCTGCCAGCTCCCTGTTGTTCAGCAGCGGCCGCCTGAATGAATGGTACAGCACCCGCATCTCGTTGCTCGAAAGATCTTCCTGCATGCGGCGGCCCGATGGGGCAGGAGGTTTATCAATTTTGCTATCCGAAATACCGTTTGAACGCGAAATCACGTCTTAAGGGGTGAAAAACACAGGAAATAACAGTTTTTACGACCAAAATTATACGTGCATGTGAGTATATACAATTTTATGAGAATCCTTTATATAACCGTGCCGAGATTCACCCGCTACCCGGTTAGGGGGGTCGCCAATGGGAAAAAACATCGTCGAGAAGATTCTTAAGGAACATCTGAAGGTCGGGAACTACAAGCCAGGCCAGGAAATCGGCATCCGCATCGACCAGACGCTGACGCAGGATGCGACTGGAACGATGGCTTACCTGCAGTTCGAGGCCATCGGAATGGACCGCGTCAAGACCGACCTCTCGGTCAGCTACGTGGACCACAACACGGTCCAGATAGGCTTCGAGAACGCCGACGACCACAGGTACCTCCAGACGGTCGCGGCCAAGTTTGGTGTTCGCTACTCTCGCGCTGGAAACGGCATCTGCCACCAGGTGCACCTCGAGCGCTTCGGCAAGCCGGGAACGACCCTCCTCGGTTCCGACAGCCACACCCCCACGGGCGGCGGCGTCGGCCAGATTGCCATCGGCGCTGGCGGCCTAGACGTCGCCCTCGCGATGGGCGGCGACCCATTCTACCTGACGTGCCCGAACGTCGTCAAGGTCAACCTCACCGGCCAGCTCAAACCGTGGGTCTCGGCCAAGGACGTCGTCCTGAAGATGCTGGAGCTCTTCACGGTCAAGGGCAACGTCGGCACCGTCATCGAGTACGGTGGGCCTGGCGTCGAGACGCTGAGCGTGCCGGAGCGCGCCACCATCACGAACATGGGCGCCGAGATGGGCGTCACGACGTCCATCTTCCCCAGCGACAAGGTCACGAAGAAGTTCCTGAAGGCCCAGGGCCGCGTCGAGGACTACAAGCGCGTCAAGGCCGATAAGACCGCGAAGTATGCAAAGGTCGTCGAGCTCGACCTGTCCACCATCGAGCCGCTGGCAGCGACGCCGCACAGCCCCGGCAACATCGCGACCGTCAAGTCCCTCGCCGGTCTGGAAGTGAGCCAGGTCTGCATCGGCTCCTGCACGAACTCGTCGTTCAGGGACATGATGATAATCGCCAAGCTGCTCAAGGGGAAGCGCATCCACCCGGACACCAGCGCGGTGATGGCGGCCGGAAGCAAACAGGTGCTGACGATGCTCGCCGAGAACGGCGCGCTCGCGGACATCATCGCGGCGGGCGTGCGCATCGCCGAGAACGCCTGCGGGTTCTGCATCGGAAACAGCCAGTCACCGCAGAGCAAGGCCGTGTCGCTGCGCACGTCGAACCGCAACTTCGAGGCGCGCTCGGGGACGAAGGACGCGAACGTCTACCTCGTGAGCCCCGAGACGGCCGCGGCCGCGATGCTGACGGGCAAGATTACCGACCCGCGCGACCTCGGCGTCGAATACCCTCAGTTCAAGATACCGAACAGGTTCAACGTCGACGACTCGATGATACTGCCTCCGGCGCAGGACCCAGCTAGCGTCAAGATAATCCGCGGGCCGAACATCGGGGAGCCGCCGAAGAACGACAAGATGCCCGACAACATCGTCGCCGAGGTGACCATAAAGGTCGGCGACAAGACGACGACGGACCACATCATCCCCGCCGGAGCCAGGATGAAGTTCCGCTCCAACGTCCCGAAGTACTCGGAGTTCCTCTTCGAGATGGTCGACCCGAAGTTCTTCGAGAGGGCGATGGCGGCGAAGAAGGCTGGCAAGTTCAACGTCATTGTCGGAGGGCTCAGCTACGGACAGGGCTCGTCGAGGGAGCACGCCGCACTATGCCCGATGTACGTCGGAGTCAAAGCCGTGATTGCCAAATCGTTCGAGCGCATCCACAGCGCGAACCTCGTCAACTTCGGCATCCTGCCGCTGATATTCGCCAACGAGGCGGACTACGACAAGATAGGGCAAGGCGACGAGCTGGAGATCGCCAACGTGCGCCAGGTCGTCGGGTCGAACGGCAGGCTGAAGGTCAGGGACAAGACCAACAACTTCGAATTCGATGTGAAGTACGAGATGTCCGACCGGCAGAGGGAGATAGTCCTGGCCGGCGGGATGCTCTGCAAGCTCAAGGGGAATTAACGGGAGTGATGATATGGCACATGGAAAGATAGCTGTCAAGACTACGATAGTGGAGATGGACGGGGACGAGATGACCCGGGTTATGTGGAAGGAGGTCAAGGACAAGCTGCTCCTCCCATACCTGGACATCAAGCTCGAGTACTACGACCTCGGGCTCAAGAAGCGCGACGAGACCGACGACAAGATTACCACCGAAGCCGCCGAAGCCATCAAGAAGTACGGCGTCGGCGTGAAGTGCGCGACCATCACTCCGAACAAGGACCGCATCAAGGAGTACAACCTCAAGCAGGAGTGGAAGAGCCCGAACGGGACGATAAGGGCCGCGCTGGACGGGACCGTCTTCAGGGCGCCCATCCTCGTCAAGAACATACCGCCGGGGGTCAAGAGCTGGAAGAAACCCATCCACATCGGAAGGCACGCCTACGGCGACGTCTACAAGAACTGCGAGTTCCGCGTGCCGGGCGAGGGGAAGGCCGAGCTGGTATTCACCGGCAAGGACGGCAAGGAGATGTTCCGCGGCACCATCCAGGATTTCAAGGGCCCCGGCGTCATCCAGGGGATACACAACACCGACAAATCTATCGCCTCGTTCGCAAAGGCCTGCTTCACCTACGCCTACGACATGAAGCTCAACCTCTGGTTCGGGACGAAGGACACCATCTCCAAGACGTACGACGGCCAGTTCAAAAAGGTCTTCCAGGAGGAGTACGAGAAGAACTGGAAGCAGAAGTATGCGGACGCGAAGCTCGAGTATTTCTTCACCCTCATCGACGACACCATCGCACGCATCATGAAGGCCGAGGGCGGGATGCTCTGGGCGTGCAAGAACTACGACGGCGATGTGATGAGCGACATGCTCGGCTCTTCGTACGGCTCGCTGGCCATGATGACCTCCGTGCTCGTCAGCCCGAGCGGCTGGTACGAATTTGAAGCTTCCCACGGCACGGTGCAGAAGCACTACTACAAGCACCTGAAGGGCGAGAAGACCTCGACGAACTCGATGGCATTAATCTTCGCCTGGACCGGATGCCTGAGGAAGCGCGGCGAGATTGACGGCACGCCGGACGTAGTGGAGTTCGCCAAGAAGCTCGAGGCGGCGGCGCTGGAGACCATCGAGAGCGGAATAATGACCGCCGACCTCATCAAGATAGCGGACCCGAGCCCGAAGAACAGGCAGGTCAATACCGACGAGTTCATCGACGCGGTCCACGAGACGCTCAAGAAGAAGCTCTGAGAGATGATTTGAATGGCACAGAAAGCGATTAGGGAGGCCGACGGCAAGAAGATGATTGCCCGGCTTCTCAAGGAATACAGCGCAGGCAAGTACTCGGTCGAGGATAAATTCGTCCCGGTCGGGCCGGAGACAGATTTGGCCAAGCTGCCGACGCAGTACCCGTGGCTGAAGAGGGAGAAGCTCGTCGTCAAGCCCGACCAGATCATCAAGCGCAGGGGCAAGAACAAGCTCATCCTCGTCGGTGCCTCTTTCGAGGACGCCAAGAAGTGGATAAACGACAAGCGCAAGGGCCCGATAACCATCTACGGCAAGTTCGACGCAAACGGCAAGCCCACCGACAAGGGCACTACTGGCCAGCTGACGAACTTCATCATCGAGCCGATGGTCCCGCACAAGGAGTCGGACGAGTGCTACGTCGCGATAACGAGCAACAACGACGGCGACTGCATCCTGTTCTACCACCAGGGCGGCGTCAACGTCGGCGACGTCGATGCGAAGGCGTCGCGCTTGCAGGTCAAGATAGGGACGCTCCCGACGCAGGCCGAGATTGAGAAGGCGCTGCTGGGCAAGGTCCTAGCGGACCGCAAGAAGCTCGTCGCGGGCTTCATCGAGAGCCTGTTCAAGTTCTACGCGGACCTGAACTTCGCGTACCTCGAGATAAACCCCATCGTCGTGACGAAGACAGCGGTTACGCCGCTGGACTTGGCGGCCAAGCTCGACGACACCGGCGGCTTCGAGTCCGCGAAGAAGTGGGGCGACATCGAGTTTCCGACGCCGTTTGGCAGGATATTGTCCCCGGAAGAGGCGTACATCGAGGAGCTCGATTCGAAGACCGGCGCCTCGCTGAAGCTGACCGTGCTGAACCCCGAGGGGCGCGTGTGGACGATGGTCGCGGGCGGCGGCGCGTCGGTGATATTCGCCGACACGATCACCGACCTGGGCTACATGTCCGAGATGTCCAACTACGGAGAGTACTCCGGGGACCCGAACGAGGAGTTCACCTACAAGTACGCCAAAACGATTCTCGACCTGATGACGAGGAAGAAGAACCCCAAGGGGAAAGTTCTTCTCATCGGCGGAGGAATCGCGAACTTCACGGATGTGGCGAACACGTTCAAGGGAATCATCCGCGCGCTGACCGAGTACCAGCAGAAGTTGAAGGAGAACAAGGTCAAGATATACGTGCGCAGGGGCGGCCCGAACTACAAGGAGGGGTTGAAGAACATGCAGGACGTGGGCGAGAAGCTCGGCATCCCGATCGAGGTCTACGGGCCTGAGACGCACATGACGCGAATCGTTAAGCTCGCCCTAGGTCGCCCCGGGAGGGAATTAACATGGCAATGACAACGAAGAAAGTGGCGAAGAAGAACGCTGGCAAGAAAGCGACCGCAGCGAGGAACGCCACCCCGAAGGCCGCCGTTGCGAGACAGCCGGCCAAGAAACCGGACTACCTGCTCTTTGACAAAAACACACAGTCGTTCATCTATAACCTGCAGGTCAACGCCGCGCAGAGGATGCTCGACTTCGACTTCGTCGCCGGAAGAGAGAAGCCCTCCGTCGCGGCGATAGTCAATCCGACGGGCAGCGACAGCTACCAGAAGCTATTCTACGGGCCGAAGGAGATTTTGGTTCCCGTGTACAAGAGCCTCAAGACGGCGGCTGCGAAGTTCCCGAACGTCGATGTGATGATAAACTTCGCGTCGTTCCGCTCGGCGTACCCGTCGACGCAGGAGGCACTGGCCATCCCGCAGATTCGGACGGTCGTCATCATCGCCGAGGGCGTACCGGAGCGCAGGATGAAGGAGCTGACGGCTGCGTCGAAGAAGCTCGGCAAGGTTCTCATCGGGCCCGCGACCGTCGGCGGCATAATGGGCGGCGCATTCAAAATCGGCAACACTGGCGGGACAATCGAGAACATCATCGAGTCCAAGCTGCACATCACCGGCTCGGTGGGATTCGTGTCGAAATCGGGCGGCCTCAGCAACGAGTGCTACAACATCGTCTCCAGGAACACAGACGGCGTCTACGAGGGGATAGCCATCGGCGGCGACCGATACCCCGGTTCTACCCTAATCGAACACCTGCTGAGGTACCAGAAGAACCCGGAAATAAAGATGCTGGTCTGCCTCGGCGAGGTCGGCGGCAGCGGCGAGTACGAAATCGTCGAAGCGCTCAAGAAGAATATTATCACCAAACCGCTGGTCATGTGGGTGACGGGCACGTGCTCGAAGGCCTTCAAGACCGAGGTCCAGTTCGGTCACGCCGGAGCCAAGGCGGACGCCGAGGCCGAGACCGCGGCCCCGAAGAACAAGGCGCTGAAGGAAGCCGGTGCGATTGTTCCATCCTCATTTGACGACTACGACGTCAAGATTCGCGAGACGTACGAGAAGCTCGTGAAGAAGGGCGTCATTAAGCCGAAGGAGGAGAAGCCAGCGCCGAAAGTGCCGATGGACTACGCCACAGCGATGAAGACCAAGGTCATCCGCAAGCCGACGAGCTTCATCTGCACGATATCCGACGACCGAGGCGACGAGCTCATCTACCGCAACATGACGATATCCGAGGTCTTCAAGGAGGACATCGGCATCGGCGGCGTAATCGGTCTGCTGTGGTTCAAGAGGCGCCTGCCAGCCTACTGCACGAAGTTCATCGAGATGTGCCTCATGGTCACGGCGGACCACGGGCCTGCAGTCTCGGGCGCGCACAACTGTATCGTGACGACCCGCGCGGGCAAGGATCTGATTTCGTCCGTCGTCTCCGGAATGCTGACCATCGGCCCCCGCTTCGGCGGAGCGGTCGACGGCGCGGCCCAGCTGATGAGCGCCGCGTTCGATTCTGGCAAAACGCCGAAGCAGTTCATCGACGAGATGAAGCAGAAGGGCGCCAACATCCAGGGCATCGGCCACCTCATCAAGTCGATACACAACCCGGACATGCGCGTCGAAATCATCAAGGGCTACGCGAAGAAGAACTTCAAGAGGACGGACGTACTCGACTACGCGCTGGCCGTCGAGAAAATCACGACGACGAAGCGCGACAACCTCATCCTCAACGTGGACGGGTGCATCGGCGTCTGCTTCGCGGACATGCTGCGCTCGGAGATGCCGAAGGAAGAGGCTGACGAGTACATCAAGATGGGCGCGCTGAACGCCCTCTTCGTCCTGGGGCGCACGATGGGCATGATTGGCCACCACCTCGACCAGAAGCGGCTCAAGACCGCGCTGTACAGGCACCCGTGGGACGACATAGCGTACATGCTGGACGAGTGAACCTAGCAGAGAAAAACCTTTTCACTTTTCCATTTCGTTATTCTCTCCGCAGCATTTATTAAGGAAATCTCTGTTATCTAGTGTAATGTTAAAAATATTCATAGGATATTCAGAATCTGATCCGAAGAAACAAGCAGAAAATATCTCAAATGAATTAAACAAGTTAAATGGAATTGATGCGACAATAATTCCTCATGATAAATCAAAACCGAAATTATTAGATGTAATAACGACGAGATTAATGGAGAGTCGTGTGTATATCCCAATTATTACTGATGCATTTTTAAAATCACCTTGGGCAAATCAAGAATTAGGATATGCGTATCAACTTTATGAACAAGGACGAATTAAGGTTATACCTATTGTCGAAAAATTTGACTTGGTGAATCAACTAGGATTTATTAATGAACGATGGAAGATTAATTATGTAATAAATATAACTGGCATCAATGACGTGGTAAATAAGTTAAAACAGGAGATCGATGGCATGACAAAATACCCAATTGAAATCGATTTTAAATATAATGCAATATTAGAACACGCACATGAGCGTTTCAGTATCAATGTGGATATTCCGATAACTAATACCGATTGTACTCCAATTGAAGGTAGAATTGGTTTTCTAAGTCCATTAACAGTTTTCTTTACTCTAAAAGGTGGGGAAATAATATGGCACGAACAAAATTTACCACCAGATTATCGTAAATTTTTTATGGGGACATTTATAACAAGGGTTGTAGAATTACCAAAAGGAGGATTAAAAAAAGATCAGCAATTTAGCATTTCTTTTAACATTCACTGGGGTAAATATCCCCCTCCAACATCAATAATAATGGGATTATTCATAACTTTAGATAATCATGAGAGAAAATGGTATGAACTTAGAATATCAATAGAATCAATGCCTGTTAAACTACAAGGAAATATTTTTGGACCACACAATGAGGAAGCCGTTCATGAAATCACGATTATGGCTTATGGCCCTCCTCAATTTGGTATCACCGAAAAACCTAAGCGACCTAAAGCTAGAATGGTGTAAATTTTCCTACCACGTCTTTATTACATAAATGAGTTCTCCCCGACATGAATGTCGGGGTATCCTCATTAGTTAACTGGAGTAATCGCTCAGAGACCTTTGAGGAGTCGCATTATTTACAGCAATATTTCGAGGCCATGCCTTTGGAACCATGTTGTCTGGGTGGTGCTTTTTCTGGGATGATTCGATGTAGTGTTTGATGGTGTCCTCGTTCACCTCGCTGATTGGCCGGAAGAACTTGCCAGCAGACCACATGTGGC
>DAIRED010000032.1:0-12576 GCA_036795795.1 Thermoplasmatota archaeon
AGATAATCGCCATCATCGCGCGCAACGCCATGAACCCCCAGACGGGGACGCCGCACCCGCCGGCCCGCATCGAGGCGGCGATGGAGGAGGCGCGCGTGAAGATCGACCCGTTCAAGCCCGCGGAGATGCAGGTCAACGACGTGCTGGCTGCGCTCAGACCCCTCATCCCCATCAGCTTCGACAAGGTGCGCTTCGCGGTCAAGCTGTCTGGCGAAGATTATGGCAAATCGTTCGGCGACATCAAGGCCATCGGCAAGATAATGCAGGAGGAGTGGCAGCCGAACGGGACGTGGATAGGCGTCGTCGAGATACCCGCGGGCATGCAGAACGACCTCATAGACAAGCTCAACGAGAAGACCAAGGGGAACGCCGAGCTCAAGCTTCTCAAGCGCGGCAAAGAGCAGTAGACTACCATACTGGATGTAAAGAAATGACCGAAAACGAGAGGATGTTGGTCATTCCCGGCGACGACGTGACGGAGCCTGGCATGAAGGCCGGAACGGGAACGTACAAGCGCGACGGCAAGGTTTTCGCATCCGTCCCCGGCATGAAGAACGTGCGCTCCGGGTACGTCAACGTCGCTCCGCTCGCCGGCAGGTACATGCCACGGCCGGGCGACTCGGTCATCGGGATAATTGAAGAGATGGGTCCGTCGAGCTGGTACGTCGACATCAACGCCCCGTACAACGCCCCGCTCCACGTCTCCGAGGCGCCCTGGAAGGTCGACTTCGGCGAGACCGCCCAGTTCCTCAGGGTTGGGGACGTCATACTTGCAAAGGTTTTAGGCGTCGACGAGCTCAAGCGCACGAACCTCACGATGAAGGAGCACGGCCTGCGCAAGCTGGCCGGGGGTACCATCCTGGTCATCCCCCACTCCAAGGTCCCGCGTGTCATCGGGCGAGGCGGCGCGATGATAGGGCTCCTGAAGCAGGAGACTGGCTGCCGGATGTTCGTCGGCCAGAACGGCAGGATCTGGGTCGAGGGCGAGGTCGAGGCGATGGCCAAGGTCGAGAAGGCCGTCGCGATGGTGAGCTCAGGAGGTCAGCGGGACGGGCTCGAGGAGTCCGTTCGCGGGCTCCTGGCAAGCGGCATGGGTGATTCCAATGAGCGGTGACGGCGTCAAACTCACGCGCCCCGACGGGCTGCGTCTGGACGGGCGGGCGGACGGGGAGATGAGGCCGCTGGCCATCGAGGCCGGCACGCTGAGGAACGCGGACGGCTCCGCGCTCGTCGAGTGGGGCAAGAACAAGGTCTTTGCGGCGGTCTACGGGCCGCGCGAGGCGAAGCCGCGCCACCTCCAGAACCCGATGAGGGCGAACGTGAACGTCTCCTACAACATGGCCGCGTTCTCCGTTGAGGACCGGGTCAAGCCAGGCGGACCGGGCAGGCGCTCCATCGAGATTTCCAAAATAGTCGGCGAGGCCCTGTCGAACGTGGTTTTCGCCGAGCAGTTCCCGCGGGCATCCATCGACATCTACATTGAAGTGCTGCAAGCCAGCGCGGGAACGCGCTGCGCCGGGCTCGTCGCTGCCTCGGTGGCGCTCGCCGACGCCGGGATACCGATGTCGGACCTGCTGCCGGCTTGCGCCGCCGGCAAGATAGACGGACGCGTCGTTCTGGACCTCTCCAAGGAGGAGGACAACTTCGGCCAGGCCGACCTCCCGATGGCCATCGTGCCCAAGACTGGGGAGATAGTCCTGCTTCAGATGGACGGGCATTTGACGCCGGAAGAGCTGGAGCGCGCGATGGAGATGGGCGCGTCTGCCTGCAAAAAGATTCACGAGCTGCAGAAGGACGCCCTGAGGCGAAGGTACGCCGCAGAGGCCATAATGTCCGGGGACGCGGAGGTGGGCCAGTGAGCGTCGTCTCGGAGATAACGCACGACCAGCTGAGACGGCTGGCGTCAAAGGGGATGCGCGAGGACGGGCGCGCCTTCGACCAGGCCCGCAAGCTCACGGTCGAGCGCGGCATCCTGGAGATGGCCGAGGGCTCGGCGCGCGTGAGGCTCGGGGAGACGGACGTGCTGGTCGGGGTAAAGATAGACGTCGGCACGCCGTTCCCGGACCGCCCGAACGAGGGCATCCTCTTGACCGGGGCGGAGCTCAGGCCCATAGCGCACGCCGACTTCGAGGCCGGGCCGCCGTCCGAGGACGCGGTCGAGCTGGCCAGGGTCGTCGACCGAGGGATACGGGAGAGCGGAATGCTCGACCTAAAGCTGCTCGTCGCCGCGCCGGGATTGAAGGCCTACATCGTCCACGTGGACGTGCAGCCGCTGGACCACTTCGGCAACCTCTTCGACGCCGCCAACGTCGGCGCAGTCGCCGCTCTTCACTGCGCCACCGTGCCTGCGAAGCGATTCGGCCTCGGGGACGACTTCCCCATGCCCATAGCCGAGAGCCCCATCTCCACGACCTTCGTCAAAATCGGAGGGCACGTGATGCTGGACCCGACGCTGAAGGAGGAAATGGTGGCGGACGCGCGGCTGACCGTGACGACGGACTCGAAAGGGGACATCAGGGCTATGCAGAAAGGTTTAAGTGGGGCATACACTTTCGGCGATCTCAAGGACTGCGTCCAACTGGCGCGCCGCAAGGCCGCCGAAGTGAGGGCGCAGGTGCTCGCCTGAGGCGATTTCATGACGCACGGCACCAAGAAGGTAGGCATTGCTGGCAAATACGGACCCCGCTACGGGGTCAAGATACGCAAGCGACTGGCTGAAGTCGAGGGCGGAAAGATTCTGAAGCGCCAGTGCCCGCGCTGCAAGCACGTCGCGGTCAAGAGGACCGACACCGGCATCTGGGTATGCCGCCGCTGCGATTACAAGTACGCCGCCGGAGCATACGTCCCGAAGATAAGGGAGTTCAAGCGCGAGGACCTCCTCGTCAAGGAGGAGGACAAGAAGGCGCCAGAGGCGAAGCCCAAGCTGAAGGGCAAGAAGGCCCCGAAGCCGGAACCGGAGGAGTCAGAGGAAATAGTGCCCGGAGAGGATGAGAAGTGACGGACTACAAGTGCGCCAAGTGCAAGGCCAGGATAAGCGACGCGAACACCATCGGCCTCCAGTGCACCATCTGCGGCTACAAGGTCTTCTACAAGGAGAGGCCGAACGTAAAGAAGAGCATCAAGACCAATTAACCAGCCCTTTCTTTCAGTCTCGCTCCGCTGGCCGCCCCTCGAAAAAGAAAGCTCTGGGTGGAAAGAAAGCTCGGGGCGGCCTGCTCGCTCGACCGTACCTGGCCTGCGGGCCAGGCAGCAGTTCTTGACCAATTGGGCCAACTCTAGATTCGCTATGACGGATGGCCATTTTGTCCTTAACCAACTGAGTAAATTCTAGATTCGCGAATGGACCGCGCGTGGTCGCCCGCGAAATCCCGGCGGCGAAGGCAAATCCTTTATTACCGAATCATCCATCTTCTCTCAGGTTCAGGTGGTTTTCCATGGCCAAGTACAAGATTGCGTGGCTTCCCGGAGACGGGATTGGAGTGGACGTTGCGAACGCTACGAGAGTCGTGCTGGACGCGGTGGCGCTGGATGCGGAGTACATCCACGGCGACATCGGCTGGGAGTTCTGGTGCAAGGAGGGCGACGCCTTCCCGCAGCGCACGATAGACCTGATGAAGACGACGGACGCCGCATTTTTCGGCGCGATAACCTCGAAGCCGATGAAGGAGGCCGAGAAGGAGCTCGTGCCGTCGCTGCAGGGCAAGGGACTCTCGTACCGCAGCCCCATCGTGAGGATGCGCCAGCTTCTGGACCTTTACATCTGCATGAGGCCAGTGCACGCCTACCCGGGCAACCCGCTCAACTACAAGAACGGCATCGAGATGATGGTCTTCAGGGAGAACACCGAGGATCTCTACGCCGGAGTCGAGTTCTCGCCGGTCCCGCAGGAGGTCGCCGACGCGCTGGCCAAGTCCTCGAAGAACTTCGCGCCGTTCAAGGGCCTGAAGCCAGACGAGTACGCCATCTCGACCAAGATAAACACCAAGAAAGGCTCGGAGCGCATAATCCGCGCCGCCTTCGAGTACGCGAAGAAGTTCAACAGGAAGAAGGTCACCTGCATCCATAAGGCCAACGTCGTGCGCGCGACCGACGGGTTGTTCCTGGACATCGCCAAGAAGATGGCACCAGAGTACCCGGGAATCGCTTTCGACCACGCGAACATCGATGCGTTTTGCATGTGGGCCCTCAAGAACCCGCACAACTACGACGTGCTGGTGGCGCCGAATCTTTACGGGGACATCATCTCCGACCTCTGCGTCCAGATGGTCGGCGGCCTCGGCTTCGGAGCCTCGGGCAACATCGGCGCGAACTACGCCGTCTTCGAGCCGACGCACGGCTCGGCACCGAAGTACGTCGGCCTCGACAAGGTCAACCCGCTAGCCGCGATTCTCGCCGGCAAGATGATGCTGGAATGGCTCGGGGAGCGCAACCACGACGCGAAGCTCGCGGACGCCGCGCGCGCTGTCGACGAGGCCGTGTCGGCCACCGTCGCCGAGGGCAAGGCCCGCACATACGACATGGGCGGCTCGATGAAGACGTCGGAGATGGCCCAGGCCGTCGCCGCGAAGTTGAAGTGAGGCTCTGATGGCTGACGGACTGCACGTCTGGCCGCTGGCGAGCGGGAGCAACGGGAACTCCATACTCCTGTGGTCCGGCGGGAGCGCTATCCTCATCGACGACGGCGTCAGCACGAAGCGCCTGGCGGCGCACCTAGCCTCCGCGGGGCTGACGCTGGCCAACCTCGATGCGGTCGTCCTTACGCACGAGCACTCGGACCACGTCGGCGGCCTGCCCGTTCTCAAGAAGCGCTCGTGCGCGCGCATACTGGCGAGCCAGGGCACCGCGGAGTCGCTGCGCGGAATCAAGGACTATGGCAAGCTCGCAAAGGGAAAGACGCACGACGTCGGGCCTTTCTCCATTTCGTCGTTCCCGATACCGCACGACGCCGCCGAACCCATGGGCGTCATCGTGGATTGCTGCGGAAAGCGCGTCGTGAGCGCGACCGACGTGGGGCACGTGACGCCGGAGATACTGGACGCGTTCAGAGGAGCTGATGCTGCAATCATCGAGTCCAACCACGACGTCGAGATGCTCCACCACGGCCCGTACCCCAGGTACCTCAAGGACAGGATTTCGGGGCCCCTCGGGCACCTCTCGAACGACGAGGGCGCCGAGCTGGCCATCCACGCCGTCGGGCACGGGGCTTCGGCCCTCTTCCTGGCCCACCTGAGCGAGTCGAACAACCTGCCGCAGCTGGCGCTGGCATCGACCTCGCGCGCCTTGAAGCGCTTCGGTGCGAGCGCGCGCGTCTCGGTCGCCCCCCGCGGCCTCCCGGGTGAGCGCGTTGACCTCTGACGTGCGGAGCGCGTCGTTCGACACCAGCTTCCTGCTCAGGCTCGACCCCGCGGTGGACAGGGCCCTGAAGGTTCTCGCGAAGGACCGGATACCCTGCTTCGTCACCGGGACAGTCCTCTCGGAAATCGAACAGCTGAAGGTCTGGGGGCGCATCCCGCCGGGACAGTACGAGCTTGCGATGGAGAGGTGGAAGCGCGTCGGGGCGAAGATAATCAACTTCAGGAACCGGCTGGTCGAGACCGACATCGGGCGGCGGTGCCTCGTCTCGATGGAGCGATACCACGGCGTCAAACCCGAGGACGTGAGGAACGACTGCACCGTCATCGCGGCCGCGCTCGCGCACGACGTTGACCTGTTCCTGTCGGAGGACTGGCACCTGACCTCCCGCGTCACCGACGAGGTGCTGCGGGAGATGATCGACGGCGGCTGCGCCGAGTACGGGATAATGTGCGGCGAGCACATCCACGCCCTGCCCGCGCGAATATTTCTCGAGGTCTACTCGGACGGGCGCCTCGACCTGGACAGGCTGGCGGACCTGAGGCGCGACGTGCGCAAGCCCCGGAAAACCATGGAGGGCGCGGTCGAGCTGAAAATCTCCCGGGGGACCATCCATGACTTGGACGTCGTCTGGAAAACCGTGAAGGAGGCCGTCGAGCGCCAGCGGGCGGAGGGCATCTTCCAGTGGGGCGACTACTATCCCACGCGGATGCTATTCGAGGGGGACCTGAAAAACGGCCATCTCTACGTAGCGAGGCTGGGCGGGCGCTTCGCGGGCTTCATCGTGCTGGACGAGGAGCAGGGCGAGGAGTGGAACGCGATACCCTGGACGACGCCGGGCAAGGTGCTCGTGGCGCACAGGCTCGTCGTCAAGCCGGAGCTCCAAGGGCGCGGCATCGCAGGCGCGCTCGTCGACTTCGCCGAGAACTGGGGGCGCGACAACGGCTACCGGTCGATGCGGCTGGACGCATACCAGGGGAACCCGCGCGCGCTGCTCATCTACGAATCCAGGGGATACAGGATGGCCGGAACGTTCCGCTTCGAGCACCTGATGAAGGGGTTCAACTGCTACGAGAAGGAGCTTTGAGCCGCCGCCCGACGGAGCAACGTATTTAACCCGCTCCGCCGATTGGGATGCGGGTGCGGAAGTGGACGGACAGGACGCGTGGTTCGTGAACCATAGGGGGCTCGCCAGCGGACCCATGCCTTGGAGGGACGTGACATATTATTACAGGGCAGGGGCGTACGACGGCGCGACGCAGGTGTGCCAGGTCGGGACGCAAAAATGGGCGACCATCCAAGAGATGTCGAAGGTCCTCCCGGTCGACAGGGACCCGGAAAGCGCGGCGCTCCTCCCGTCGAAGCACGAGATGCCCCTTTACCTCGGTTTTATACTCTGGGTTGTGGGTTTCATCGCGCTCATTGGAGCCAGATGGCTGGGGATAATTATCATGTGGGCGGCCATAGGCGTGCAGATTTACGGCGTCGCGAACGTCCGCAAGAAAACCATGCGAACCACGACTGGGACGGTAGGGGACATCTTCGCCGGGTTGATGATATTCGCACTGGCCGGAGCCACGGCCCTGTTCACGTGGCTCGTGCTGACGTCGTGGGGCTAATAATAATTTCCAAAAGTTGCGTAAGCTGGGCTCGGCCTCAATACCTGGGCTTTCGCCTGTCGCGCCCCTCGCCGCCCTGGCTCCGGCCTTCGCGGTTCTGCGAGTACGAACTGCCGCCCTGCCCGCCGCCGCTTGAGAACCTGCCGCCGCCGGAGTAGCCGCTGCTTCCCTGCGGGCGCCCTCCGCTGCGGGGACCGTCCCCTCGAGGGCTGCTGCGCCCGTAAGGCCTACTGCCGCCCGTGGCTCCGGCGCTCCGTTGGCCGCCTCCGGAGTAGCCCGCGCGGCCTTGCGAGCCGTATCCCTGGCCTCCGCGGCTCTGCGGCGCGTCCCTCCGAGGCCCGCCGTCTCCGAACCTGCGCGGGGCGCTCCTTCCTTCACTCGGGAGCTCCTCGGGGCTTCGACGGCCCTCGCCGAACCGACGCTGGCCACCGTAGCGCTCTCCGCTGGGTGCCCCCCTGGGGGCGCCGCCCTGCGGTCGCCCGCCGAATCTGGCTCCGCTGCCGGCGTAAGGCCGTCCGCCGCCGTATCCACGGGGGGGTCCGCGGCTCTCGCGCCTCTCGCTCCGCTCGGCATAGCCGCGGTCCTGCCTCCGGCCCCGCGGGCCCTGGGGCGGCGGAGGTGCGGTCGACGTTGCGGCTGCCTCTGAATGGAATGGGTGGTCCTTGACGACCGGGATGGGCTTCTTGAGCAGGCGCTCGATGTCCCTCACCCAGGCGCGCTCCTCGCAGTCGCAGAACGAGACGGCGACTCCGGCGGAGCCGGCGCGGGCCGTCCTGCCGATGCGGTGGATGTACGTCTCGGGGATGTTGGGTATCTCGTAGTTGATGACGTGGCTGATGCCCTCGACATCGATGCCTCTGGCTGCGATGTCCGTCGCGACCAGGACGCGTACGCGGCCTGCTTTGAAGTCTTCCAGCGCCTTCTGCCTGGCGGTCTGAGCTTTGTTGCCGTGTATCGCCTGGGCGCGGATGCCCTGGTGGTCGAGAATCTTGACGAGCTTGTTCGCGCCGTGCTTCGTGCGAGTGAAGACCAGTGCCCTGCTGACCTCCTTCCCCTGGAACAGACGCTCCAGCAGCGCAAGTTTGTCGTTGCGCTCGACGAACATCATCCTCTGCTCTATGAGCTCGACGACGGGCGTCTCAGGCGTCACGTTGACGCTCACGGGGTCGGTGACCATCGTGTTCGCCAGCTTGACTATGTCAGGCGGCAGCGTCGCCGAGAAGAACATCGTCTGGCGCTTGCGCGGGAGCTTCATGAGTATGCGCTTGACGTCGGGCAGGAAGCCCATGTCCAGCATGCGGTCGGCCTCGTCCAAGACGAACACTTCCACGGCCTCTATCCGCACGTGACCCTGGTTCATGAGGTCCAGCAGGCGACCGGGGGTCGCGACGAGGACGTCCACGCCGCGCTCCAGCGCCCTGACCTGCGGGCCCTGGCCCACGCCTCCGAACACGACTGCCCCGACGACGTCGACGTACTTGGCGTACTCGCGCATGCTCTGGTCGATCTGTATGGCCAGCTCACGCGTCGGCGTGACTATGAGGGCCCGGACGACTCCGCGCTGCCTCGCGCGTTTGGCTGTGGCCAACCGCTGGAGTATCGGCAGCGCGAACGCCGCCGTCTTACCGGTCCCCGTCTGTGCGCACCCCAGAAGGTCCCTGCCTTCCAGTAGCGGCGGTATCGATTGTACCTGCACTGGCGTCGGCGTGACGTATCCTACGTCGCGCACGGCGCGGTTCAACTGTTCTATTAGTTTGAAATCCGAGAAAAGTAAACTTTCCATGGTTTCATCTCCGTTGTACCGTCCTAAGCGCGATGGGTATATAATAACGTCGGTTGAAAGGCTAACACGCGCGCATGACCAGAGCAAAATTGCCCAAGTTTTTCGCGCTTACTTCTTCGGGACCTTCTCCCAGTCCTTCAGGAACGCCGCGATGCCCAGGTCGGTCAGCGGGTGCTTCACCATCTTCTTTAGCACGTCGTACGGAATCGTCGCGATGTGCGCGCCGGCCTTCGCCGCGTCGACGACGTGCACAGGGTGGCGCACGCTCGCCACTATGACCTCGGTCTCGAAGGCGTAGTTCATGTATATCTGGACGATGTCGCGGATTATCTGCATCCCCTCGTGGCCGGCGTCGTCGAGGCGCCCGATGAAGGGGCTCACGTACGTCGCCCCGGCCTTCGCCGACAGCAGCGCCTGGTTCGCGGAGAAGACGAGCGTGACGTTCGTCTTGATGCCGCGGTTGGCGCACTCGCGCACGGCCTTCAGACCCTCGGCCGTCATCGGTATCTTGATGACGACGTTCTCGTGAATCTTGACCAACTCCTTGGCCTCCTTGAGCATCCCAGGCGCGTCCATGGAGATGACCTCCGCCGATATCGGCCCGTCGACGATGGCGCAAATCTCCTTGACGACGTCCTCGAACCTGCGCCCTTCCTTGGCGATGAGAGACGGGTTCGTCGTCACGCCATCGATGACGCCCCAGCTGTTCGCCTCTTTGATGTGCTCCACGTTGGCCGTGTCCAGAAATATCTTCATTACAGCGCCTCCCGGTTCTCGCCGCCCCTCACTGCTTCTTCCTCCCGATGACGTCGTGGGCGGCGTCCACGATGTTCTCGACAGTCAATCCGTACTTGGCCAGCAGCTCGTCCGGCGAGCCGGACTCCCCGAACGTGTCGGGTATGCCGACGCGCTTCATCGGCACGTGGACAGTCTCGACGAGCGCGAGCGCGATTGCCGAGCCCATGCCCAGCGCGACGTTGTGCTCCTCCGCCGTGACGATGGCTCCAGTCTCGCGAGCCGCCTTGATGAGCGTCTTGCGGTCCAGGGGTTTTATAGTGCTGAGGTTGATGACGCGCGCCTCGATGCCGTGCTTCTTGAGCTCGTCCGCGGCAAGCATGCATTTTTCGACCATGATTCCCGTGCCGACGAGGGTCAGGTCCGTGCCCTCCCTCAAAACGCTGGCCTTGCCGATTTCGAACGGGTCGTCAGGCTTCGTCAGCGTCGGTACCTCGGCCCTGCCGAGACGAATGTATACCGGCCCGTCCAGATTCGCGGCCGCCTGAACTGCTTTTCGCGTCTCGTTGGCGTCCACCGGCGCGATGACCGTCATGTTGGGCAGCACGCGCATCAGCGCGATGTCCTCTATCATCTGGTGGGTGGCGCCGTCGCCGCCGACTGTGATGCCGGCGTGGGTCACGACAATCTTGACGTTCAACCGCGGATAAGCCACGGACTGGCGTATCTGGTCGTAGACGCGGCCCGTGCCGAAGATTGCGAACGTGCTGACGAAGGCCGTCTTTCCGGCGGCAGCCATCCCCGCGGCCATGCTGACCATGTTCTGCTCGGCGATGCCGATGTTGAAGTGGCGCTCGGGGAAGTGCTTCGCGAACTTGGCGGTCTTGACCGAGCTGGACAGGTCCGCGCTCAGGACGACTATGTCGTTCCGCTCCTTTCCCAGCTCGACCAACGTCTCGGCGTACGCGTCGCGCTGGCTCTCCTGCTCAACCGCTGACATCGTCCCCCCCCAGCTCCTTCATGGCCTGCTCGTACTGCTCCTTGTTGGGAGCCTTTCCGTGGAATCCGACCGCGCCCTCCATGAAGCTGACCCCCTTGCCCTTGACGGTGTGCGCTATGATGACCGTTGGCTTGCCCTTTATCTCCTTCGCCTGGTCGAGTGTGCCGAGGATGTCCCTGACGTCGTGGCCGTTGGCCTCGATGACGTGCCAGCCGAACGCCTTCCACTTGTCCGGCAGCGGCTCGAGGGACATTATCGACTCGGTCGGGCCGTCCAGTTGCAGCTTGTTCCTGTCGACGATGGCCACGAGATTGTCGACCTTGAAGAACGCCGCTGACATCGCGGCCTCCCATATCTGCCCGCAGTCGAGCTCACCGTCCCCCAGCATCACGTAGACGCGGTACTGCTTGCGGTCGAGCTTGCCCGCGAGCGCCATCCCGATGCCCATGCTGAGCCCCTGGCCCTCCGAGCCTGTGGATGCTTCGACGCCTGGCGTCTTCCGCATGTCGGGGTGGCCCTGCAGCTTGCTGCCAATCTGGCGGAGGGTGCAAAGGTCCGCGACCGGGAAGTATCCGGCCTCCGCCAGGCAGGCGTAGAGCGCCGGCGCGGCGTGCCCCTTGCTCAGCACGAACCGGTCGCGATCCTCCCACTTCGGCTCGGCGGGGCGGATGTTCATCTGCTTGAAATACAGGGCCGTCATGATGTCGGTGGCGGAAAGCGAGCCCCCAGGGTGTCCGGAACCGGCTGTGTATATCATCTTGATTATGTGCTTACGAATGCGCCTGGCTTTGCCTTCCAGGTCCGCGATAAGCTCGTCCGGGTAAACCAACCTCGCGCCCCCTGCTGACAACGGGTAAATGGAAGGGGGGGAGATAAGGATTGCCGTGGAACGCACGGTCGCAGCATGATGACAACCTCTCAACGGAAATCGGCCAATCGTATCGAAAAGTAATTAACTCGGTCTAGCAATGTACATCTCCATGGGTGAGAAGCGCGTCCGAGGCTCCGTCCTCATAGGGTACCTCAAGTTCATCGAGAAGACCTGGGGCGAGGGCGCCAGCATGCAAGTTTGCGGCGAGGTCAACTTCGATATCGACCAGCTCAGGGAGACATCCTGGTACGACCTCTCGTACTCGAGCGCGATACTCGAATGGATAGGGGCGAAGAAGGGCCCGGAGTTCGTGGAGAAGTGCGGGAGCGCAACCGTCAAGGATCTGGGGATGCTCTCGTACATCGTGGCGTTCAGCAGCGTGAAGTCCCTCCTGTCCAAAGCCCCGACGCACTATCCCGACGCCTTCAGCTACGGGAAGATGGAGGTCGACCTTGAGGACAAGCGCGCGACAGTCCGGATGACAGACGTCGCCGAGCACCAGTACTCCTGCCTCACCTGGCTAGGCGCCTTCAAGGGGATAATGGACAAGACGAAGACGGTCGGCACGGTCGTCGAGACGCAGTGCCAGCGGAAGGGCGCGCCTCACTGCGAGTACCGACTCGAGTGGAGCTAGGCACCGCTGCATCCTCTCGCAGGAGGTTAGGTCGAGCGAGCAGGCCAGGCCGAACTTTCTTTGCTCCCAATGCTTTCTTTGGTGAGGCCTGGCCAGCGCAGCGAGACTCAAAGAAAGCGTTGTTAGATTGCCTTCGTCGCCTTCCCGACCTTCTCGAACGCACTCAGCGCCTCGTCGAGGTCCGGCTTCGTCAAGCCCGCATTCATGATTGTCCTGATGCGGGCCTTGTCCTTGGCGACCATCGGGAAGATGATTGGGAGCGCGAAGACGCCCTCCTTGAACAGCCCTGCGCTGACATCCTTGGCCAGCTTGCTCTCGCCGAGCATCACCGGCGTTATCGGCGACTCGCTGTGCCCGCAGTCGAACCCGAGGCTCAGAAGCTCCTTCTTGAAGTAGTTGGTGTTGTCCCAGAGGTTCTTCACGTGCTGCGGCTCGGTGTCCAGAACGTCCAGCGCGGCCATGCACGCAGCCGCCGTCGCCGGCGGTGCGGCGGTGGTGGAGATGCGGCGACGGGCGAAGGTGATCAACTTCGGCATCATCTACGGCAAGACCGACTTCGGCCTGGCGCGCGAGCTGGGGATC
>DAIRED010000033.1:0-12296 GCA_036795795.1 Thermoplasmatota archaeon
GGATGGACGCTAATCGGATGGTCTACTGGGACATGTAGCGCGAATCCTACGCCTCGTCCAGCCTGTGGTTCAGCACCGCGACGCAGTGGTCCGTGTGCAAGGCGCGCCTCCGGCCGGCGCGACCGCCCCGCTCGCGGTCCTCGGAGCCGCGCACTACGAATTGCCATTTGTCGATTAATACTGGAGCGATGATTGTTTTGACGGGCAATTGGCTGAGGCAATTCGGAAACGAAAGTCAATCGCCGACTCACTCTGCAAGTTTCTTGTCGATGAGTGCGCCGACCTTTTCCGTCATGGCGACCAGAGCGTTGGTGGATTTTTGCAGCTCCGTTGTCAGATCGTTCATCTTATTGCTTATCTCGCCGTACTTCGTGTCGAGGGTGTCGAAGCGCGTGTTCATATCGATGTGCATACCATCGATTTTACAGCCAAGGTTATGGTCAATCGCACTTAGCTTCCTTCCGGCAGTAGCGAATCCCTGGAACATCTCTGCCCCTAAATCAGAGTATTTTATCTGAAAATATACAAATCGTCCCTGCGCCTTCGACCACTTGACATCAACTTTCTCAACATTGGTGTCTCCGTTGCGAACGTTGAGCTTCTTGATAAATCCCTGAGTGGCCTTTTCCTCGCCCTCGCAAATAACCCTGACCGTGCCATCCGGCACATTCTCTACATAACCAGCCAAGCCTGACTTCTGGGCGATGCGCATGACGATGCCCCTGAAGCCTACGTCTTGCACGTCGCCCGATATTACGATGGTCGCCCGCTTTTTCATCTTTATACCGATATCCTCATTTGCCTCCGAATATATAAACGTGCCGCTATCATCCAGGCCATAGCCAGCACCCTGGAAAACCGCATGTCCCGTTTTCGCTGCCGAAGCGGACAATTGAGAGGTCAAAGTCAGCCGCGATGGCCCCTACGCCTCGTCCAGCCTGTGGTTCAGCACCGCCACGCAGTGGTCCGTGTGGATGCTGCGCTCCCCGAGGCCCGCGCGGATTCCGCCGGCCTTCTCGACGATTGCTGTCTCGTCCGGGGTCAAATCCTGCTGGTCCCCGAGGACGAACGTGGCGCCCGAGGCGAGCGCCTTCCAGTCCGGCGCGGGGGCGCCCTCGGCCATCAAGATGATTGGCTTCGTCGCTGAGGCCAGCACGTCCGCGAGCCCGCGGCGCGCGACGAAGACGCCCGGCGACGATTCGATTTCTCCATTGTCGGGGCAGCGCATCAGCGCATTGCGGATGAGGGACGCGCCGTTGCGCTCGTCGGGATTCAGATATCTGACCTTGTCCCACTCGAACCTGACGTGGCGGGGCTTGCGCGGGTTCTCGTTCAGGACGACGTGCGCCAGCGTCTCCTTCCGTATCCCGTGCGACAGAAGCATCGCCGCGCCGACGGAACGCGCTGCGAGGTCGACGCGCCCGCCCGCTCCCGTGAGATCGTTCAGCGAGAAATCCCCGTCCCTGGGGACCTTGTGGGCGACGAAGACGAACTCCCTCATTCCTGGAACTGCTCCATCCCTTCCTTTCCGAACTGCTTCATGAGCTGGCGGCGCATCTTGCGGTTTCCTAAAATCCCTTTCATCTGGCGCTTGGACATGTTGTACTGGCGCAGGAGCTCGCGGACCTCCGTCGGGTCGACGCCCGCGCCCCGCGCGATGCGGGTGATTCTCGAACCTTTGATGAGCTTCGGGTCTTCAAGTTCCTCATGGGTCATCGATGACATGACGACCTTGAACCTCTTGAGGCGGTCCTGCGTCTTGGCCAGGTCCTCGTCCGACATCTTGCCCGAGAAGCCGGGAATCATCCCCATGACCTTCTGGAGCGGGCCCATGTTCGAGAGCATCTCCATCTGCTTGCGCATCTCGATGAGCGTGAAGCGGCCGGACATCATCTTCTTGACAGTCTCCTCGGCTTCGTCCTCGTCGATGGACTCGCGTGCCTTTTCCAGGAGAGAGGTCAAATCCCCCATGCCCAGCAGGCGCGAGATGAACCTGTCCGGGACGAAAGGCTCCAAGTCCTCGACGTGCTCGCCCGTCCCCGTGAAGAGCACGCTGGCCTTCGTCTCCGAGACTGCGCTCAAGGCGCCGCCGCCCTTCGCGGAGCCGTCCAGCTTGGTGATTATGACGCCGGTGACGCCGACGGCCTCGTGGAACGCCTTCGCCTGCGGCCCGGCCTGCTGGCCGACGGCCGCGTCGATGACCAGGATTTTCTCGGTCGGCTGGGCGATCTTGGAAACCTTCTTTATCTCGTCGATGAGGTCGCTCTCCAGCGCGTGGCGACCGGACGTGTCGATGACGACGACGTCCATCTTGGCGAACTCTTTCAATCCCGCGGCGGCGACCTTCTCGGCCTTCTTCTCGCCCGGGATGCCGAATACCGGAACGCCGACGAGCTTGCCTATCTGGCTGAGCTGGTCGTAGGCGGCTGGCCGGTGGACGTCCGCGGCGACGAGCCCGACGTTCAGGCCCTTCTTCTTGAAGTGCTTCGCGAGCTTTCCGGACGTCGTCGTCTTGCCCTGGCCGTATAGCCCCACCATCATGACGACCTGGCGGCCTTTGGCGACGTCGCGCCTCTCGCCGACGATTTTGACCAGTTCCTCGTAGATGGCGTGGATGACGTGCTCGCGCTGGCTCATCCCCGCTTTCGGTTTCTCGGTGAGGGCGCGGCGCTCCACCTCCTTGGAGAGCTTGAGCGCGAGCTGGACGTTCACGTCCGCCTGTAGCAGCGCGCGCTGGATGTCCTTGACCACGTCCTTGATAAGCGCCTGGTCGACGTTCGAGGCGTTCGCAATCTTCTTGAGAACGTCGCGAAGCGAGCCGCCCAACTTTTCCAATGCCATCGAAACGTCGAAGCGGGGAGGGGGATAAAAGGGTTGCGCTATTTCCGCCGATTGTTGCCAGCTAGCCATTCCCGCGGTGGGGCGGCCGGTGGCGGGAGCGAGGGTTGGTTGGCAGCCGGGCGAGGACGCGCGGAGCCATTCCGTTGGGAAGGCGTCAGATGTGGGCGTCATCTTAATATCCTCCCTTGGCTTCGTTGGCACGATGAGCCCCTACGAATGGTACGCCGTCGCTGGCATCCTCGTGTTCGCTTGGATTGCCGCCCTCTACTACGCCACACACAAGTGGTCCGGCGCGAAGATGCTGGAGGCGCGCGGGTTCTCGATGTACGGGCCGTTCCTCATGTGGCGCACGAAGCGCGGGCGCGGGTTGATTGAGAAGATTTCCACGCGCAGGCGCCTCTGGGCCGCGTACGGCGACCTGGCGATATTCCTCTGCGGCGTCGCCGCGATAGTGATGATGGCCCTGCTGGTCTTCACGGCGACGAAGGTCACATCCATCAGCGCGGAGAACGCCCCGGACCCGGAGAACATGCTCGGGCTGCCCGGCATCAACCAGTACATCCCGCTCTGGTACGGCATCTTCGCCCTCGCCATAGCGCTCATCGTCCACGAGGGGGCGCACGGCATCCTGATGCGCGCCGGCGACATCAAGCTCAAGTCCCTCGGGCTCCTCTTCCTCATCTTCCCCATGGGCGCCTTCGCGGAGCAGGACGAAGCGGACATGAACAACGCGCCGAGGCGCAAGAGGATGAGGGCGATGGCGGTCGGCCCGGCGGCGAACCTGATTGTAGCGTTCGTCAGCGTCCTGGTTTTCTCGATGGTCCTGATGCCGGCGGTGTCCGTCGCACGCGGGGGCGTTGGCATAGTGGAAGTCCCGGACGACGGCCCGTCGAACGGCATCCTGGAGCCTGGGATGATACTGACTTCATTCAACGGAACGGCCATCGCGACGCGCGACGATTTCGTCGGCGCCATCGCGAACGCAAGCGCGGGCCAGACCGTCGTGGTCGAGGCGTACTCGGGCGACGCTTGGGCGTCTTACACCGTCGTGCTCGGGGACAAGTCCAACTACACTGGTGTGGCCTCGGACGCGGGCAGGGGTTATCTCGGCGTCGTCTCGACGACCGTCACCACCGATGCATTCCACCCCATCGGGGACGCGAGGACTCCTTCAGCGCTGCTGGAAAGCTCGCTGACCTTCATCAGCCTCCCGCTCATCGGCCTATCGCCCATCCAGGGGGCGCAGGCGGACTTCTACGAAGTGAGCGGGCCGCTCGACGCGGGAACGTTCTGGCTCGTCGCAAACGCGATTTACTGGATATTCTGGCTGAACCTGATGGTCGGCCTGACGAACGTGCTGCCGGCCTACCCGCTCGACGGCGGTTTCATCTTCAAGGACTGGATGGATAAGCTCTATGCCAAGCTCGGGCTCTTCGGCGGGGTGAGGGAGAGGCAGGCCCAGGCCGCGGAGAAGCTCGTTTTGGCCATGTCGTTCGCAGTGCTCTTCCTGATACTCTGGCAGATGATAGGGCCGCGGATTATGTGATACGTAGATGATTTGGCGTTGAAACGTACCATTAAAAAATCCATCCTGCACTCGCGCTGGTCCATCCACGATTTCGTGAATGTCCAGGGGCTTATTTTATATACTCTGCATCCATTATCGGGATGCGATGACAAAGGCGGCAACCAGGGACATCAAGAAGGACGGGCTAGGCACTCCTGAAGGCATACTGGTTGCCGTCGGCGGGAACGAGGACAAGGAAAACGACCTGGACGTTCTTAGGAAGATAACCAGCCTGGTGGGAAGAAGCGACCCGACCATAGAGGTGATAACCGCAGCGAGCAACACCCCGATCAAACTGGGTGAAGTTTACCTGAGGGCGTTCAAAAAAATCGGCATAACCAATGCCAGAGTCATGCACATAAGGAATCGGGAAGAGGCAAACAACCCCGAGTACATGGGCAGGATCAAGAAGGCGGACATTATTTTTTTCACGGGGGGAGACCAGCTAAAGATAACGAGCATACTCGGCGGTTCCGACCTTCTCCATGAGATAAAGCGCAGATATTTCAACGAAACATGCGTGGTCGCGGGAACGAGCGCCGGGGCCACTGCGATGCCGGACACGATGATATACGGCGGCGAGAGCGCGGAAGCCCTCTGCAAGGGCGCGGTCCACATGACGGCCGGCGTGGGGCTTGTCAAGCGCATGGTTATCGACAGCCACTTCATCAAAAGGGGGCGGTTCAGCAGGCTGATGGAGGTGGTCGCGTGCAACCCGGGGTTCATAGGACTGGGGCTGGGCGAGGACACCGGCGTGATAATCCGCAACGGTCACATAGTGGAGGCCATAGGCAACGGCCTCGTCGTCATTTTCGACGGCCACGGGATCAAGTACACCAACATCACCTCCCTCAAGGACGGTGAAGCCATCTCCGTCGAGGGCGTCCTCGTCCATACGCTGGCCAAGGGGCATGGTTACAACATCTGGACCCGCGAATACCTCAATCCGAAGTACCAGAAGAAGGTCCTGAGGTCCATAAATGATTATTAGGGAGATAAGGGCGCTCAGCGGGCCGAACTACTTCAGCCGCTATCCAGTAATATACATACTCCTGGACATCGGCAAGCTGGAGGGCAAGTCATCGAGCGACGTCCCCGGCCTGAAAAATCGTCTGGTGAAGATGATACCGACCATGGAGGAGCACAGATGCTCCCTTGGTTACCCGGGCGGTTTTCTTGAGAGGGTGGATACCGGCACGTGGGCTGGTCACATCGTCGAGCACGTCGCAATCGAGCTGCAGTGCCTTGCGAACATGAAGGTCGGCTTCGGCAAAACCAGGGAGACGGGGGAAAGAGGCGTCTACACGGTGGTATTCAGGTACAGGAGCATCGAGGCCGGCATCGAGGCGGGGAAGGCGGCGGTGAAGATCGTCGATGCCCTGTTCTCAGGACGGCCGATACGGATAGCACCCATCGTCGCGCAGCTGAAGGAGTTGAGGGAGGAGAGCATCTTCGGTCCATCGACATATTCGATAGTGAAGGAAGCGGAGTGCCGCGGAATTCCCCACATCCGGCTCAACAAGCAGAGCTACGTTCAGCTGGGCCACGGGGTGCACCAGCGGAGAATCCAGGCCACCATGATGGACAACACGTCGGCCATCGGCGTTGAAATAGCGGATGACAAGGAGCAGACGAAGGAGATACTCGCGGACGCGGGCGTGCCAGTCCCGAGGGGCGAATCCGTGCGTGATTTGGCCGGGGCGACGGCCGCGGCCAAGAGCATCGGGTACCCGGTGGCCGTGAAACCCCTGGTCGGCCACCACGGAAACGGCATCACCGCGAAGGTCAACAACGAAAAGGAGTTGCGCATGGCTTTCGGCAGCGCAAGGAAATTCCACGATTACGTCGTCGTGGAGAAGCACCTGGTGGGATACGACCACAGGCTGCTCGTCATCGGAGGGGAGCTGGTCGCAGCCGCCAGGAGGGAACCGGCCAGCGTGATGGGCAATGGCAAATCGACGATACGCGAACTGATTGACATGGTCAACAAGGATCCGAGGCGCGGCATAGGCCACGAGAAGGTCCTGACAAAGATAAAGATCGACAGCATGACGAAGAGGCTGCTCAAGCAGCACGGGCTAAGCCTCGCGGACGTCCTGCCGGAAGGCAGGATCCTGCGTCTCAAATCCACCGCGAACCTGAGCACTGGCGGCTGCTCGATCGACGTGACGGGCGAAGTGGACCACCACATCAAGAAGATGGCCGAGCGCGTCTCGAAACTCATCAACATCAACGTGATGGGAATCGATGTTGTGGCACCGCACTTGAAGAAACCGCTCTCCGATACCGGAGGGGGCATTGTGGAGGTGAACGCCGCTCCGGGATTCAGGATGCATCTGGACCCGTACTTCGGTACGAAGATAAACGTGGCAAAACCGGTCGTGGACATGCTCTTCCCCCCGGGAAGCAGCAGCACAATCCCGATCATAGCCGTCACTGGCACCAACGGAAAGACCACCACCGTGAGGTTCATAGCGCACATCTTGAAATACGCCGGAAAAAACGTCGGAATGTGCTGCACAAACGGCGTCGAGATTGGCAACGAGCTCGTATTGGAGGGCGACTACAGCGGACCCGGGGGTGCCAGGCACGTTCTGAAGGATCCGCTGGTGGACCACGCCGTCCTGGAAGTGGCGCGGGGCGGCATCCTGAGGAGCGGGCTGGGCTACGACGAAAGCGACGTCGGAGTGGCCTTGAACGTCTCGGCCGACCACCTGAGCCTGGGCGGCATCAACACGCTTGAAGAGCTCGCCGAACTGAAGAGGATCGTCGTGGAAACGGTGAAACCCGGCGGTTACGCGATCCTGAACGCGGACGACGACTGGGTGTTGAAATACAAAGATGTCATCAAATCCAAATCGATTCTGTTCTCCCTCGATGAGGCGAACCCTGCGCTGGCGGACCACGTCTTCAAGGACGGGATTGCCGTCACCGTCAAAGACGGCGACATCGTCATCAGGAAGGGTACGTCGGACGTGCACATAGCTAAGGTGAACAACATCCCGATTACCTTCGGCGGAACCGCGGCATTCAACGTCTCGAACACGCTGGCTGCGGTTGCGGCGACCTACGCGCTGGGAGTGGACATCAAGGCAATACAGAACAGCCTCGTGGCGTTCAACCCTTCGCCGGGGCAGCTGCCTGGCCGAGCGAACCTCATGGACGTCGGCGCGTTCAAGGTCCTGGTGGATTACGGCCACAACCCATCGGCCCTCAAGGCGCTGGCGGGTTTCCTCCCGCACCTGGCCGCGGGAAGGAAGATAAACGTGGGCAGCGGCACTGGCAACAGGAGGGACGTGGACATCCTAGACTTCGGCAGCAACATCGGAAAGATGTACGACTACATCGTCCTGTGCGATTCGGACCCAAGGGATCGCAAGGTGGGCGAAACGGCCAAGCTGGTGTGCAAGGGCGCGCTGTCCGCGGGCTTCCCGAAAAAGAACATGCGGGTCGTTGTCGAGGAGGACGAAGCCATCCAGATTGCCCTGGGGATGGCCAAGGCTGGCGACCTCATAGTCATCCAGGCCAACGACGTCCAAAAGGCGATCAGCAAGGTTCTGGAATACAAGGAAAAGCTGTCAAAGGGCAAGCGGAAAGTGGCAACGAAAACGAAGTGATTGCGCAACAGTTATTTTCCATATCTGCCACCGGATTTGACGCATCACCGCCGCCATAAAACATTCATTTTCCGCCGGTCTGGATAGCGCACGCCGGATGGGTATGATGCGGACCCTTGAGGCGAAGATGGATATCCGCTGGATGCAATCAATCCGCCACGAGTTCGAATCCGTTCTTGTCGAATATCAGCGGGTAGTAGCCGCGCTTGTGCGGGGTCTGGCGCATCTTTACCACGCTGAGGAAGAGGTTGACGGTGTTCATGTCCCTCTTCAGGTCCAGGTGGACGATTCCGTCCGCCAGGAAGTCCTCCCCGAACTGGGCGAACTGCTCGGTGTCCTGCTGCATCTCGGTGATTAGGAACGCGGTGACCTCCAGGTCGCGCAGCCACTCGAAGAATTTGAACAAATCGTCGCGCGGGTTGTCGAACTTCGCCATGACCTCCAGAACGGGCAGCGAGTCGATGACGACCAGCTTGATGTCCATGTTCTTCTTGAGGTTCTTCAGGTACATCTGGAAGACCTCCATCCACGTCTGGTTGGTGAGCTGGGTGAGCTTCTTCCTTATCATGCCCAGGTCGAGGACGGATATCTCGCGCTCGAGGCCGGCCATCGTCATGCCCAGGCCCTCCATGTTCACCAGGAGGGAGTCGCGGCTCTGCTCCAGCGTCACGTAGACGCCGGAGATGTCGTCGCGGTTGGCGTTGTTGTACAGGATGTTGAACGCGAGGGAACTCTTCATCGTCCCTGGCTTGCCTGCGATGAGGACGACGTGGTTCTCCGGTATCCCGCCGGAAAGCTGCTCGTCCAGGCTCTTCACGTAGGTCTTGACGCGCTTTATCATGTTGTTCCCCCTGGCGATTCCTCATTCACATTAGGCGTAATAAAGCCTTCGACGGCAAAGGGTTAATCCCACGGCGTCATCCCCCGCCGATGACCGGAAGGATGACCATCGGCCTCTACAACTCCTACGACCCGGTGAAGATGCACGAGGCCCACCGCCGCGCGCTGGCCCGCGCCGGCCCGCTCTGCCTAGCATTCGATTGCAACCTCGTGACGGTGGGCTTCCCCTACGGGCGCGAGATGCGCACGCCCGCCGAAATCGTCGCCTGGATTTCCGAGACGACGAGCATCGGAAAGGACGGCGCGTACCTGGTCAAGCTCGCCGAAGCAGGACGATTCCAGGCTGTCGATTTTCCGGACCGCGGCTTCCAGCCACAGTACGGGCTCCCGGTGCTGACGACGTGCCGCCCCGACCCGAAGAAGGCTATGAGCCCGCGCCAGGCGGCGGAGGAGCTCTCGCACGGCCAATCGCTCCTGCTGATCGTCGGCCTGGGCCCGCGCGGCGTACCCAAGGACGTCCACCAGATGTGCCCGAGGCACCTGGACGTGACGAGGCGCGGGCTCTCGATGGAGACCGCGACGGCGATGGGGGCAGTGCCGGCGGCGATAAACGCCTTTTTGCAGCTAGCAAAGGCGTAGACGGTCGGGCGGCGATAAATCCCCACCTGCACTCGCCGAAGTGCGTTTCCTTCGGGGCCAGCAGCATTTTCATGGCGCAATTCTACACTTGTAAACGAAAATATTAAATATACATAATTGTATTACGTGTAATTATGTTACAGAACAAGGATTGGCAGGCGAAGAAGGAGGCGCTCCGCGCACAGGCGGAGGCGCTCCGTGCGCAGGAGGATGCGCTTAAGGCGCAGGCCGAGCAGCTCCAGCGCCAGCAGGCCGCGGAGGAGAAGAAGATGGCGCTTCTCGAGAAGGCGATGGAGGCCCCGCCGAGGCGCGGCGAGGACCCCTACGAGGTGAAGGAGCGCTACCGCCAGGCGAAGGCGGAGTACCAGGCCGCGAAGCTGCGCGTCAAAGCATTCGAGCGCGTCGAGCGCGAGATGGAGCGCGTCGAGGAGACGATGGAGGAGGTCGAGGACGAGCTGGCCAGCGTCGAGGACGAGGCCGAGGAGCTCGACGAGGAGGACTCGGAGGACGTGGAATTCCCAGACCTGGAGACCATCGAGAAGAAGATAAGCAAGGCGATGGAGCGCATCGGCAGGCTGGACCTTGAGAAGATGGCGCAGGGCATCCGGGAGGGGATGGAGCGCGGCTTCGGGACGATACCGCCGACTCCGCCGGTCCAGCCGACGCCCCCAAACGGCATCGGTTTCGAACGCGTGCGAGAGGAGATGGGCGGCCGAGCCAACACAATCATGACCCGCGTCTCGGACGAGGACCTTCAAACTCTCGACATACTCGTCGAGGCCGGACTGGCAACGTCCCGCTCGGAGTGCGCCGCCATGCTGCTGCACGAGGGCATCATCGCCCGAAAGGAGATGATCCAGAAGGTGCGCGACACCGCCGACCAGATACGCAAGCTCAGGGACTCGATGCGCGAGGAGCTCCGTTCGGTCGCGGCCTCGGCGCCGTCGGCGAAGAAAGACCCCGGCTCAGAGTAGCGACCATGCCAGCACGCCCACGCCCAGCGCGACGCAGTACGGCGCGAACCAGTGCAGGTGGCCTGCGCGTACGACGCGCATCATCGCCTCCAGGCAGGCGTAGCCCACGAGAGCAGCGGCGAGCGCCCCCAGCAAGACCGGGGCCAAATCTGTCGACGCAATCTCGCCTATCTCTCCAACCTTCAGCAGCGCCGCCCCCAGCGTCGCTGGAATCAGGGCCAGGAACGAGAACTTCGCCGCGTCCTCCAGGGATGCGCCGAGGAAAATCCCGGTGCCAACAGTCAAGCCAGAGCGCGACAGGGACGAGAGCACCGACGCGCCCTGCGCGGCACCTATGGCCAGTGCCCCGCCCGCTCCGATTCGGGCGGCTCCTGGTTTAGCCAGCTTCGTCAGCGCCAGGAAAATTCCCGTGGCGAGGAAGCCCGCGCCGATGATGGCCAGCGAAGAGAAGTCGTCCCCGCCGAGGTAATGCTCGATTGCGAGCCCGATTACCGCGGTCGGCAAGCTCGCCAGAAGTATGAGCCAGCCCCAGAGGCGCTCCTTCTTTCCGAAAAGGGCGGCGCGCTTGTCGGCGGCGCCGAACGATTCTTTGACTCCGGCGAGCCAGTCGATGGCAATGGCGCGGATGTCATTTCGGAGGTAGATGATTGCGACGGCGACCGTCGCGATGTGGAGCACGACGTCGTATGCGACCGACATCTCGCCCATCCATATCTGCGCCAGCGCCAGGTGCCCGGAGCTGCTCACGGGCAGCCACTCGGTGACGCCCTGGACGACTCCCAGAACGAGCGCCTCGAGCCAGTCCATTTCAAATCCTCTTCAAGGAGGAGGGATACCTTTTCTCCGCAAGGTCGCGGTAGATTTGCTTGAACATCTTCCACTGCGCGATGTATTCGTCCGTGACCTCGGCGACCTGCTTGGCCGGGATGCCGACGACGATTGCGCGCGCCGGCACGACGGACTTGTTCTTAACGACCGCGCCCTCGCCCACCGTGGCGTTCTCCCCCACGTCCGCGTAATCGGAGACGACCGCGCCCATGCCCACGACGACCCCGTCGTGAAGCGTGCAGTTGTGGATGACGCAGGAGTGCCCCAGCGTGACGTTTTTCCCAATCGCCAGCACCTCGCCCGGTCGCACGTGGAGCACGCAGTTGTCCTCGATGGCCGAGCCTTCGCCGACAACTATCGTTCCATAGTCGCCGCGTATGCGCGCCCCCGGCCCGACGTAGCAGCCGGCGCCCAGCGTCACGTCTCCGATGACGTCGGCGCTGTCAAAGACGAACGCGGTCCGGTCTATCTTCGGGCGCTTGCCCTCGAATTCGTATATCGCCAATCCAGCACCTCAGTACTTCTCGTAGCTCAGCCCCATCTCCGGGAGCGTCGCCTTGGTAGTTTTCGACTTCAGAATCGTCCCGACGACCTTCGACTGGTGGCCCGACTTCTTGAGGGTCTGGATGATGCCCTTCGCCTCGCGCTCCGGCGCGATAATCGCGTAGCCCATCCCCATGTTGAAGGTCTGGTACATCTCCCTGTCTTCGACCGAGCCCAGCTCCTGCATTATCTTGAAGACGGCGTGCGGAGCCTGCGGAGACTCGATGCGGTACTCGACGCCCTTCTTGAGCCTGATGAGGTTGCGCAGCCCGCCGCCGGTGATGTTGGCCATCCCGTGGATTTCGTGCTTCTTCACCGCAGCCAAGACGCCGCGCACGTAAATCTCCGTCGGCTCCAGCAGCTCGTCGCCCCAGCGCCGGCCGAGCTTCTCCTCGCGGCTCTGGAATCCCATCCCCGCTTTGTCCACAATCTTGCGCGCCAGCGTCA
>DAIRED010000034.1:0-12290 GCA_036795795.1 Thermoplasmatota archaeon
ATGAATAGCCCAATCTGAAGGCCTCGATGTTGATATCTCTGGCTTTCGCGGGGACTGTGTTTTCCACGGCCATCTCGACCTTATCGGTTTCCAGCGGGAACCCTTTCAACGCGCATATGCCCCCTAGCATCACAACATTTTCCGCAATAGGGTCGCCCGCTTTTTCAGCCAGTGCCAGGGCGTCGATTTGAAACAGCTCCGCCCCCGAGCTCCGTATGTTTCTCACGATGTCGTCGTAGCTTGCGTATTTGCCGATTTTCTTCTTGACAAGATCCTGGCTTTCACCTGGCGGATGCACGAGGAGGGTGTTGGTAACCACAATGCCGTTCGGTTTTAGATACAACAGATATCTCAGCGCCTCGGACACTTCCTGGCTCATGATTATGTCGGCACGGCCGTAAGGAATGAGTGGCGAATACATGTTTTCGCCGATTCTGAAATGTATGTACACGCTGCCCGACCTCTGGGCGAGGCCGAACATCTCGCCTGAGATGGCCCTCTTACCGGAAAGGACGCAGGCCTCTCCGAGCACGTTGGAGACCAGCACAACGCCTTGGCCTCCGACCCCGCTGATGATGATATTGTATGATTGACTCATTTTTTCACCCCCTTCAAATGTTCTTGGTAATCTTCGTATTGCTCGATTGTGGTGATTGGCCCTTTGTCGTACGATTTCAAGGTGGAGGTGGATTTTATCGCGCCGTGGGGGCAGAGCTGGGCACATTCCCCGCATCCGACGCAGATGTCAGCGGCGATGGTTGCTTTTCCGTTGTCAGAAATGGAGAGAGCCGGGCACATGAAGTTGTTGATGCATGCATATCTCTTTTCGCATTTTTCGCCGTCCACGTAGAAAGGGACGACCTTGCCCCCATCGCGCCTGTAGTTCCTGAAATGGTGCAGCGCGCACTCTCCATGCGATATAATTGCGGAAGGCCCCTTGAATTCAATCGCCTCGCGAATCATGGCGGCATGCGATTTTATATCTTTGAACGTGTCGAATTCGATAATCTTTTCGACACCCATGCCTTCCAGGACCTTCCTGATTTCCAGCTTTTTCCCCTGACCGCCGCCCGCTTTTTCGGAAATGCCTGGTTGGGACTGCTGGCCAGTCATCGCCGTCACGTAGTTTTCGAGGATGATCATGGTGACGTCATCCTGATTGTGAACGACATTCACGATGCCTGGCAAACAGGCATGGAAGAACGTCGAATCCCCCATCACCGCCACCGCCTTTTCCTGGATTGAAAATTGGACGCCGGCAGCGATTCCCAAAGACGATCCCATACAAAGAAGCGAGTCGGACCAATTGACTGGGTCCAGGCACATCATCGAATAGCAGCCTATGTCGTTCGAGAAGAAGATGTTCTTAGTCGAGCCGACCGCCAACCTGAGCGCATAGAATGTGGCTCTGTGGGGGCAGCCGGCGCAGAATACTGGCAGCCTGGCCGGAAGGATTGAAGCCAAATCGTTCATCTTTTTTACGTGCGCATCGTAATCGAAACTGGGCTGCCTCGCCATGATTTTGGCGATGGCCGTTTCCACAATTGGAACGTTATATTCGAGGCTCTCGGAAAAATGGCCCGACCCTTTCCCATAGATTGGAATCTGGCGTCCGTCTTCCTGCGCCGCAGACTTGACGAAGCTCTCAATGTATGGGAGGAGCTCCTCGACCACGACCACCTTCTTATTATGGCTCAAGAACGCCCTGATTTTATCTTCGGGAATCGGGTTGAGCACGCCGATTTTGAGAATGTTGGCAGCGATTCCGAGGTTGCCGAGCGCCTCGATGATGTAGTTGAATGTCACTCCCGCGCAGATAAATCCCAGCTCGCCCTCCACAGGGGATCCAGAAATAGCATTACCATCGAAATAGATTATTTTATTCAATGGCGAATCCGAAAGCCTTTTGCTGATCTCCGCCATCTTTTTAGTCAGCAGGAATTTCGCTTCCCTGGCCTTGGCCCCCACGGTGACGTACTTATCAACGTTCTGCTTCCAGGAAGTTTTAACAAACGGGGTGCGAGCCATCTCGTTGATTGTGACCATGTTGCTCTGGTGGTTGACCCGTGTCGTCGTCCTAATCAGGACGATGCTATGCATCTCCTCCGATAGCCTGAATGCCTCCTTGACCATGTCCCCGGCTTCCTGGGTGTTGGACGGCTCAAGCATCGGCAGGTATGCCAGGTAGCCAAACCACCGGCCATCCTGTTCGGTCTGGGACGAATGCGCATACGGGTCGTCCGCTATCAAACAAACGCATCCTGCCTTTACTCCGGTGTAAGCGAGGGAAAAGAGGGCATCCGAAGCCACGTTTGTTCCCACGCTCTTCATCGAGGTCAGGCTTCTCTGTCCCGCCATCGATGCCCCCGCGACGGTCTCGAGCGCGACCTTTTCGTTCGCACCTATCTCCATTCTGAAATCAAAATGCTTGACAGCTTCCTCAAACGTATCCAATATCTCGGTTTGAGGCGCACCCGGATAGAATGAAACGACCTTGACGTCGGCCTCCAGCGCATATCTGACGATGGCTTCGTTCGTCAGCATGTATGTCAATCCAGGCTCCTTTCGGATAACATCTTTGAACGCCATGCGTTTCCCTCCAATCAGGTGAGTGATTTTCTGTACTTAATAATTTATACAAATTCACCGTGAGGCAAGCATTATAATGCAAGAAGCCGATTTAAGAGTGTGAGAGAAATGGAACTCAAGCTAGTACAAATCGAGAAACCGGAAGACATCAATTTCATACTCGGCCAGAGCCACTTCGTCAAGACCGCCGAGGACCTCTACGAGGCGATGGTCAATTCGGTGCCTGGCACGAAGTTCGGGCTGGCGTTCTGCGAGGCCTCGGGGAGCAGGATGCTGCGGTTCGAAGGGAACGACCCGGAGATGCTGGAGCTCGCCAAGAAGAACGCGCTGGCAATCGGCGCCGGCCACTCGTTCATCGTCTTCATGCGCAACGCATTCCCGGTCAACGTGCTCGGAGCCATCAAAAACGTTCCCGAGGTCTGCAACATCTTCTGCGCCACGGCGAACAAGACCCAGGTCGTCGTCGCCGAATCGGAGCAGGGGCGCGGCATCCTAGGCGTCATCGATGGCCAGCCGCCGCTCGGAGTCGAGGACGAGGCTGGGAAGAAGTGGAGGATGGAGTTCCTGAGAAAGATAGGGTACAAGCTTAGGGTGTAGGGCCATTGTTATTTGTGATGGGCACTCGCTTTGAAGCCGACCCTCCGGCTTCGCCAGCTTACCTGAACATGGATGCCTTCGAGTCTAGATTTGATTTGGGTATCAGCACGCTGTCCCCATCGATTCTCATAGGCAGATAGCTCGGCCAGCATCCTCCCGCGGTATTGGATGTGCCGACACTGTTGATGGAGAATTGCTGTCCGCAGTTGTTGCACTGCATTTGGTCCCCTGCCTGCTTGTACCCCTTCTTCTGCGCGTAGCAAACGTCGCAAGCGTCAGCGGCGGCGTGTATCCGGTCATCGCTGCCCTTTGCCAGGAAGAACCTGACCGTGACGCCCGACGAACCATAGGTGTAGAACTTCGCGTCCGTTGTGACTTCGCTCACTGGGATGGCGACGTCGCTGACGACCGAATCCTGGCCTTGCGGCGGTTGCACCAGGACCACTGGCGTCGTGGGCTGGTATCCCTCGTGCGACGGGGAATTCGCCGTAATGTAGAGAATTCCACCCAGCGTGCCTGCAAGCGTGACGATGATGACTGCCAGAACGGCGAACCTTTTCCGAGCCCGTGCGGCTTCGGCTTTCTTCTTATCGGCATCGTAATCTTTGTTCCCCTTCCTCCTGCCATGTCCGTTCCTTCCCAATCAAATCGCCTCCTTCCCCTTTCGCTCGCACGCCAGGTCCAGCACAATCTTTCCATCCATCAGCTCTACCGTCCTGTCCCCCAGCGCGGCTATTCCTGTGTTGTGCGTGACCACGATAATCGTGTGACCTTCAGCGCGCAGCCGAACGAGGAGGTCGAGGACGATTTTCCCAGTCTTCTGATCCAGGTTGCCCGTGGGTTCATCCGCCAGGATGAGCGCGGGCTCGTTTACCAACGCCCTGGCTATGCACACGCGCTGCTGCTCGCCACCCGAGAGCTGTGCTGGATGGTGAAGGAGCCTGTGTCCCATCCCGACCCGCTCCAGCATCTCGACGGCCCTCTGCTCGTCCACCGTGCCCGAGTAGAGTTGTGCGAGCATGACGTTCTCCAGCGCCGTCAGATAGGGGACGAGGTGGTACTGCTGGAATATCCAGCCCACGTTCTCGCGCCTGAACTTTGTGAGGCCGCGCTGGTCGAGCCCGGCGATGTCCACGCCCGCGACGCTCACCGCGCCGGTCGTCGGCGAGTCCAGGCATCCGACGATGTTCAGCAGGGTCGTCTTGCCCGAGCCGGACGGCCCCATGATGGTCGTCCAGTCCCCCTGGCGCAGCGACAGCCTAACCTCGCTCAGCGCCCTCGTCCCGTTCCCATACTCCTTCGTAACCCCGTCCATCTCGACCACGTTCGTCATTCACTCACCCCTCAGCACCGCCGCCGGTTCGACCTGCGTCGCTCGCCTCACCGGCAGGGCACTGGCCAGCAAGGCGATTCCCAGAGATATCGCCATCGTGATCGGAATCACGACCGGCACGAGCGAGATCGAAGATTCGAACACGCTGTGGCCTATGTACTGGGCGAGCCCGTAGCCTGCACCGTATCCGATGGCCCCCCCCGCGAGGCCTATGATGGCCGCCTCGGCGAGGAAGAGCGCCGCAATCCTCCCGTTGTCGGCCCCGATGGACTTCAGGAGACCAATCTCCTTCCTGCGCTCTATCACGTTCGTCGTCATGGTCGTCATGACGCCCAGGGCGGACGCCCCAAGCGCCACCGCCGTGACCAGCGTCATCGTCTGCTCGAGCTGCATCATTATCTGGTTCTCCGCGAACACGAGCTGCTTCACGCTCTTCGCCTGGACCGCCGGCAGGGACGCTTCTATCTCCGCGGCGATCAGCTCGGCGGGGCAATCCGTGCAAAGCCCGCTGACCTGCACCGAGTGGACCTTCCCCGGCCTGCCGCTGAGGGCCTGCGCCGCCGCCATGTCCACGAATATCTGGGAATCCTCCGATCCCCCGGTCGTGACTATTCCGGAAACGCGGAACCTGCCCGAGGTCGCGTTCGCGGTCTCCGGGTCCGAATATCGTACCGAGTATTCCGAGCCGATTTCCAGGCCCAGCGCCTCGGCCGCAGCGGTCCCCACGATGCTGCCCAGCAGGTCGCCGTCCGCCGGCCATCCCCCCCGGATGTCCCAGAAGGGGGCCACACGCCGCATCCCGGTCACCCAGGGGTTCCCCGCGCCGTCCAGTATCTCGGGGACCTCGCGCTCGAAATAGGTGCCCGCAAGCACGACGTTTTGCGTCCCCCCCGAAGCGTCCCCCGCCTCGACGACTTGATAGAGTAGGGGCGCGTATCCCAGCACGTTCGCGCTCCAGTTGGCGATCTCCTTGATCTTCCACAGGTCGCTTTCGTCGACATACCGCTGCTCGGTGACCGAACCGAAGGTCATGCCCGGCAGGCCGACCTCGATGGTGTCCGACCTCGGTATGACTACGATGTTCGCGCCGAACTTCCTGAACTCCTCCCCCATCTTGTCGTTCATCGCCATGGATGTGGTCAGCAGCGCGCTCGCGACCGCCGCCCCCATTACGACGGCCACGATGGCGATGGCGACCCTCTGTTTTCGCCTGGCTATCGATTTTCCAAGGATGCGCATGAACATCTTATGCCCCTCTGCGTGGTGGATGTTATCGGCCCGACTTTATATGCCGTTTTACCGAAATCCCACATAAATCGTGCGGAAATTCGGGTCACTCGAGGCTGATGTACGCTAGAGCCCACAAGGCGGCGGCTGCGAAGATGTCTGGCACGATGGTCAGGTATCCGCTGTTCGTCACGCAAAACCCGCAGGCCGCGTGCAGAATTGGGTTCGCGGTCAGCGAGTAGAGCAGCAAGGTCAGCATGACGAGGAGGAGCGCGAGGGTGAACTTAGATGGAACCTCCGAATATATGTAGGCGTAGAAAACCGTGAGAACTATCGAGACGGCAAAGTTGGCCGAGATTATCAAGATGCTCGCTTGGATAAATCGGTCTCCCTTATACACATCAGGCATTATCAGCCAAGCCAAGACAGCCGCCGCCACAGCGCTGGTGGCCGCAACGCCAAGTATGTACTTTCTATCCATCATGGTACAACCTCATCTCCGTCGTCGCTTAAGCCCTTTCCCACAATTCTCACCCAAATCTTCTCGAAGTCCTCTATGTTCTCTTCGAAGAATGACGACGGGAAATATATCTTGCCATAATGCTGCCCCTGGCCCACTAGAACGTTGTTCTCCACCATGATGCGCACATGGTGCTGCGCCGTTTTATAATTCAGGCCGAGCTTTTCGGAAATCTGGTTCAGGTTACTGGGTTCTTCCATCAGGAGCCTTGCTATCCGCGCACGGTTCTTCCCCCCCATGCTCCCTGCGAAGAGCCACCACAGAAGCCGGTCTGCTGCCTTCATCAGAAGAATATAGCGTCTGCGACTATTTTATAAGTATGCCATGCAGGCGGACTCTGGCGCTCCTGGGAGATGTCGCACCCCCCGGCCAGCGACCACCGCCGCGCTCGTAGCGCTGCCTGGACTAATCGAACATCCACGCCTTCGCATCCAAATCCGCGAGCTGGATTTCTATCCTGTCCGCCCTTAAAGCGTAGTTCAGGTTCGAGGGCCAGCACCCGCCGCCGGAGTTCAGCTCGCCCAGGCCGGAAATCGGAAACCGCATCCCGCAGTTGCGGCAGACCATCTCACCGCCGCGCTGGGCGTATCCCTTGCCAGCGCCGTAGCAGACGTCGCAGGCGTCGAAGGCGGCGCGCGTCCCGCCGCTCGAGTCCTTGACGATGAAGATGCGCACCTCGCCGCTTTCCGAGGAGTTGTACGAATACCACCTGGCCGATTCGCTGATTTCCGACAACGGTACGGCCCCGAGGCCGGCCTCGATGTCGATCGCGAGGGCGGTGGCCGAAGGACGCTCCTTGGTGAAGGACAGCGACGGCCCGTAGGCAGCCAGCACGACCGCGACGGCGGCCGCGATGGAGACGACGGCGATTGCGAGCACCCTTTGAGTTTGATTCACCGTGCATCCATCGCGCGCGGCGTATTTTAGGGATGCGCCGGAAAAGCGGCGGAGCCGCGACGATTCGGTATCAATTTGGGTGTGATTCCGGAAAACCGATATTTAACCCGCCGTCCATGGAACGCATGTCGGGGAAAAACCGACGCAGGAGGAAAAAACATGGACACGAAAAAGGCAATCGGGGCGAGCCTGGCGCTGGCACTCATCATCACGTCGATGGGGATGATTGTGGCGGCCCAGGACGCCCGGTCCGACGGAACGGCGGAGGCCGGGACCGTCGAGCTGACGGATGGTGAGCAGGACAACGGAACGACAGAAGTGCGCGTCCTCGTGACTCTCGAGCAGAGGGCGCAAATCCGCGACGCGGCCGAGCAGATGCGCGCGGCCAACGCCACGCACGAGGAGATAATGGCCGAGATACAGGCGATGGAGATGTCGTGCATAAAGGAGAACCTGGAATCGTACGGACTCACAGACGACCAGGTCGCCGAAGTGCTCGACGCCATCGACGGCATCGACGCGCTCGAGCAGGAGCTCCGCGACACGATGGAGGAGTTCCGCGAGCTTGGCGTGAGCCGCGCGGAGGCGCGCAACCAGACCCAGGCGATGGTCGAGGAGCTGCGGACGATGCGCGAGAACCTCTGCTCTCTGCTGGAGCAGTATGGCATCGAGCCGCCTCTGCCGCCGCAGCAGGGACCGGGCTGGCGCAACCGCGAGCGGGAAGGCCCGGGTCCGGGCGGCCCTCGCGGGCCAGAACCGCCGATGGGCTCCAGCGAGTCCGGCGGGATGGGTCCCGGATGCCCGGGAGGGCACGGGTTCGAGCCGTAATCGACTTCTGCCCCCAAAACCCTTTCGGGGCGGCGAGGTCTCCTCCAGCCGCCCCGAGAATATTTCCCCATTCAAATCGAGCCAGTCGACCGCACGCGAGACGGGTGCGCGAGGATGACCCGTGCGGTTTAATATGCCATGAGACCATTTACGTGACAAGATGCGCGCCGTCAAGCAGCTGATATGGTGGCTCATAGCCGGGAGCGAGGGGGGCATCAACAGGGGACGCATCATAGTCGCCCTGAAGATGAACCCATCCAATGCCAACCAGCTGTCAGAAACCCTGAACTTGGATTACAAGACGATAAGGCACCACATAGACGTCCTGGCGAAGAACAACCTGGTGACGACGATGGGCGGAGGCTACGGCAAGATGTTTTTCCTGTCCCCGATGCTCGAGGAGGCTTTCTCCGACTTCGAGGAGATTTGGGCACGAATTGGGAAAAACGAGGTTAATGGCGAGAAGGATAGAGAGGTGAGCAAATGAACAAGTCGGTGACGTTAGTCGTGATAATCGTTACGATGATCGCAGTGGCGGGCGCGTCGGGTTACGCGCTCAGCGAAAGCCTCGTACAGCCACCCGAGCATTTCGTGCCGCACAATTTCAACCCAGAGCTGCCTCCGCCCAACAACACGTTCGACCCGGACGACAGGGACAGCTTCATCCACATAAAATCCGCGCTGACTATGATAAACATGGTCCTCTCGGCGGCGCTCATCAGCCTGTACGCCACGATTTACAGGCAGACCAAGGCCCAGTTCACCCTCGGGCTCATCACCGTCACGGTGGCGCTCTTCCTGTACGCGCTGATGTCGAACCCTATGCTACCGGCCCTGTTCGGGTACAGGGTCTTTGGCCTCGGGCCGTTCTCCATGCTGCCAGACCTTTTCACCACGGTCGCTCTGTCCGTACTGATATACCTGACGGTCAAGTAGATTGGGTAGAGATTTGGGAGAGACTCTGGTAAATCGATATTAGTGCTCCTGCCGTGCAAGCGGACACGGCGCACCCAAATGAGGGGCGCGGGAGTGAAATCGTGTCGTCAACCGGCCGGAGCCTGAAGAACCTGCTGAGGAACAAGACCAGGACGTTCGCTGTCGTCCTCATAATCGGATTGAGCATCAGCGTCTACCTCTCGATGTCCATCGTGAGCGGGAACATCACGCAGAACACATCGGACCTGGCCGATGGGATGGACACGACGATAACCGTGCGCCCGGCCGGGACATACGGGCCGATGAGCATGGAAGCGATGGACGAGTCCGTCGTCGCGACGATTCGCTCCGTCGCCTACGTCGTGAACGTCCAGAGGCTCGCCGTCGTCATGGACCGGGGCGATGATGGAGGCACGTTCGAGCCCGGCGGGGAGAGGCCGAGCATGCTGATGATGCAGGGGATGGACCCCTACGGGGGGTTGTTCCTGAACACCGGAGGCACCTTGGAGATTACGTCTGGTCGGACGATAGATTCGACGGAGATCTCCGCCAGCGTCGCCATCGTCGGCGAGCAGTACGCGGAGGAGAATTCCCTGGTGGTTGGGAGCACGATGGACGTCAACGGGACGTCAATCCAGATAGTCGGCCTTTTCACCAGCGGCAACAGTTTCGGTGACAGCGCAGTCATAATGCCGTACGAGACGCTGAAGGCTGCGCGGGAGCTGGACGGCCCGAACACGATATACGTGAAGATTGACCTCATCGGCAACATGGACGCGGCGGAGACTGCCTTGAAGGCCGTGCTCGGAGACGACTACGATGTCGTTCCCGCGACCGAGGTGCAGGGCGCATTCATGCAGCAGAACATCGACAACATCGAGGCCAACAGCCAGCTGAGCTCCATCGTGGCGCTCATTACCGCCAGCGTCGTCATGATATTCGTCATGGTCCTAATCACCCGAGAGCGCATCAGGGAGATCGGTATCCTCAAGGCCATCGGGTTCAAGAACTCGAGAATCATCTCGCAATTCCTGACCGAATCGATGGCCCTGGCCATAATCGGCTTCGTCGTCGGCGTGCTAATGACCATGGTCATGGGGCCGTACATCGCGAACACCGTCCTGGGCACATCGACGACGTCTGGCATGCCCGGGATGAGCATGGCAGGGCGGCCAGGGGGAGGGGGCGGGATAACTGGCGCCACTTTGGACTTCAGCCTCAGCGCCGACCTCGTCGTCTACACGCTGGTCTTCGCCATCGTCCTCGGGATAATCGGTGCGATGTACCCTGTGCTCCGGGCCATCAAACTCAGGCCAGCGGACGCGCTAAGGTACACGGAGTGAGGTGAGAACATGAATCCTGATGGGGTTGAAGATAAAATCGGAGAGAAGGTCGTAAAGGTAGATGCCCAGGACTCGCAAGCCGCCTCGGCGAAAGAGGAAAACGGCGACTACGTCGTCGTCCTCGAGGACGTGAGCAAGGACTTCGCAGTGAGGGGGCAGAGCGACCCCGTCCACGCCCTGAGAGGCGTGAACATGAAGGTGCCGAGGGGCGCGCTCGTGGCCGTGAAGGGCGAGAGCGGCAGCGGCAAGACGACACTCCTCCAAATCATAGGCGCTCTTGACGTTCCCTCGGAAGGCGTAGTCTTTGTTGGTGACAAGGACATCTCTGCGATGAGCGAGGTAGAGCTGACGAAGCACCGGGCTAAGACGGTGGGCTTCATATTCCAGAACTTCAATCTGATACCCAACCTTTCGGCCGTGGAGAACGTGGAGCTGCCGATGGAAGCCCTCGACCGCCCTGCGGCGGAGCGTCGCCGCGCCGCCCATGACCTCCTCGTATCGGTCGGGATGGAGCACAGGATGGACTACAAGCCGATGAAGCTCAGCGGCGGCGAGCAGCAAAGGGTCGCCATCGCGAGGGCGCTGGCCAACGACCCGACGATTGTCCTGGCGGACGAACCGACGGGCAATCTGGATTCGAAGACGGGCGCGGCAATCGTCGACCTGCTCAACAGGCTTCGAACGGACCGTGGAACCACGATAATAATGGTGACCCACTCGGAGGAGGCGGCGCGGGTGGCGGACTTCGCCTACATCATCTGCGACGGGACCATCACCAACAAGAAGGACTTGGGCCAGGAGTTCGAGCTCGCGTCGCGCAAGAGGGCCCTGCGAGAGGACTTGGCTGTGACTGCGGGCATCGCAAGCAGGCTGTTCGCCGCTGGCTACGACGACGTCGACACAATCGACGACAGGGACCTGGAGGAGCTCGCCGGAATCGTCGGAGACGAGAAGCTGGCCAAGAAGATAATCCGGAATGCGGAGAGGGCCAGGAAGAAGCGCGACAGGATTTGAGTTGGAGGCTAGATTGGACGAGGCGCTCGATTTGGAATACAAATGCGGCTGCGTCAACTGCAGGTTGCTGCGGGTGGAGCATGCAGTGGCGAAACTTGCGTTGAACATCGAAACGCTTGCATCGCTTCGCGGCTTCCGCCTGCGCAGGCGTCCGAGCGCGCGAAAGGGGAAGTGGGTGGGACGAGGAAACGGTTAATTAGAGCCCATCCATACCTAAGACGTATGTCCGATTGGCTCGTCGCCTTCGGGGCGACGTTCGTCACGATATTCCTCGCGGAGATGGGCGATAAAACGCAGCTGATGACCATCAGCTTCGCCGCCAAGTACCCGCGCTGGCTCGTCTTCTGGGCCGTCTTCTTTGCGATGGCGCTGCTGACGGCGATGGCGGTGCTCATCGGAGAGGCCATCGTCCAGGTCGTCCCGCTGGATTACATCAAGGTCGCGTCCGGCGCGGTCTTCATCGCCTTCGGCGCCTGGGGAACCCACAAGCGGAACGAGGTGGAAAAGAAGGACGATGCCGAGGATAAAGGCAAGGGGCGCGGCCCGTTCTTCATGATATTCGGGATGCTCGTGCTGGCGGAGCTCGGGGACAAGACCCAGCTGATGGCGATAGCGCTCTCGGCCAAGTACCACGCCCCGCTGCCCGTGATGCTCGGAGGCATACTGGGATTCGCCGCCGTAGTCGCCGTCGGCGTCCTGCTGGGCGAGGCCATCTCGCGCAGGGTGAAGCGCGCGCACATCGCAATCGGCGCGGGCGTGTTCTCCATCGTCCTCGGGGCGTACTTCATCGCCGAGGGCGTCGGCGCGATATGAGGCGGGGGGAGAATTCAGCGCGCTGGATAGCCCCACCCGCCCACTTTCGGCGCAGAACTCGCTAGTTCTGCAAGCGAAACGAATCCAGCGTCCACGATTTTCAGTTTCGCCAACCCCCACCCAACCCTTATATCCGGTCCGCCCCATCCGAGTGGTGGGTGCAACATGCCCGAGATGAAAGTAGAGGAACTGC